>CBDURK010000001.1:0-24180 GCA_965369645.1 uncultured bacterium
TCGGCCTCCTGGGCCTCATCCTCGAAAACGTCTATGATGGCATCTCTGCCGGAAGCTTTGGTTGGAATAAGCTTTTTATCTTTTCGATTTCGGTTAAATGCAATTAAGCTGTCGGCCATCGCAAGGATGTTCGGAGTGCTGCGAAAATTTTCTTCGAGTTTGATGATTACCGCGTCGGGCCAATCCTTTTCAAAGGCCAAAATATTCCGGATGTCAGCCCCCCGCCAACGGTAGATAGACTGGTCAGGGTCGCCGGTTGCGCAAATATTGTTGTGCTGTGAAGCAAGGGCTGTGGCAATTCGATACTGAGCGTGATTTGTGTCCTGATATTCATCGATTAGCAGGAATTTGAAGCGTTCGCCAAGCTCGCGACAAACATCGGGGGAGTTTTGCAGCAAAAAAGCCGTTTTCATTAGTAAGTCATCAAAATCCATGCCGTTTCGCTCACTCAGGATACGCTGATAGCCAAGATATATTGCGGATAATGTGTTAGAAAAAAAATCGTGTGCATCGTTTTTGAAGGACTCGGCGTCTATAAGCTTGTTTTTCAAAGTGGAAATCACATCAAGCATTCGGGCGGGAGAAAAATTCGTCGTATCAAGTTCGCAATTCTTGACCGCTTGCTTGATACACCTGGCCTGGTCGGAGGAGTCATAGACACTGAAGTTGGATTTGATACCGGCTTTGTCAGCATATTTGCGAAGAATTCTGACACATAAAGAGTGAAAGGTGCTGATATGCGCCCCGGCACAGGCGCCAAGGGTGAATGCTCTTTGGCGCATCTCCTCGGCGGCTTTGTTCGTAAAAGTTATCGCACAAATATTATATGGATGGACACCTGAGTCAATAAGTGACGCGATGCGATATGTGATTACGCGGGTTTTGCCGCTGCCCGGCCCGGCAAGAACAAGAAGCGGCCCTTCAATATGAAGGACAGCTTTTTTCTGAGAAGGAGTTAGTTGTTGCACAAGTGTATCGTCCATAACAGAAACCAGCCGTATCAGAGCGGTGAGCTCATTAGTAGTCGGATTATTTTGTTTGTTCAGATTGCTTCTTAAGTTTTTCTGCTTCGGCTTCTAATTTTTTGAAAAGCTCCGGTTTTTCGATTCTTATCCGGCCAAGCAGAGTTTGTCTTAAGTGAGGTGGATATAGCTGGTCATTCAGGAAATCAGTCAGTGCAAAGTATCTAAACTGTGGAAGTGAAGGCAGGTTGATCCTAAATTCAGGATCATCATGTTTTACCTTGTAATAGTTCCATACTTGTTCTGCCATTTTTTCACTATTGAATGAACCGTCATCATCACGAATTGCATATAAGTAATAACTGTCCCTTAACATCATAGTTATCATTTCTGTTGCGTCATTTATTCCTATAGCATCGAGTTCCTCTTTGAAGCGTTCCTTCACATATTCATCGACTATAGGATTTTTAAATTCGTCCAGGGGGTACAGTTGTCTTAGTTGGGTATAAATCTTTTGTGCCTGGCGTTTGTGCCCGGCATAATAGAAGGAATTTATGGCATTTTTGAGCATATTGCGGTGACCGTTCTGAAGGGATACAGTACGCTGCTCGTCTCCGTCATCTTTGTATTTTTCGAGAGTTGTAAGCACTGATGTATTGTACGACTCGAACATCCTCAAATCAGGCCGTAAAAACACTTCTTTAAGTATCCGCTCCTGAGGTTGCTCTGGAGAATCCTCTGCGGATGGCGGAAGTTGTAACTCGTAGATGAATATTCTGCCGTTACGGAAGAGATCCTGCAAGCTATGAAATACGATTCGATCCGCGTTTGTTTCAGATGCATCGATTTCCCTGTCCTGCTCTTGTGCAAGTATTTTAAGGCCCTTGACGGCCCAGTAGATTGCGTGACAATCGGGGTGCCGCCAATCCAGAGGTAAATGTGTATTCGGGTCGTTCCAATCAACAGGGCCGTAGGTTCTGTTTAACTCTCTCATTAAAACCGGATCAAGTTTCCATACTTTACGTAACTGCCAGGCCTTGGCAAAGATATCGAACTTTTCGAGGGCTTCTGTGCCTCTGAAATTGTCTATTGTCTGACCTGCGGCGGGATCAAACCTTTGGGAGTTTTGCCTTAATGACAGATAATTGCTCACGAACTCATTATCGTCTGAAAATGCTTCATCGGCTGCTTTTAACGCTGTGATTAACGAGGTCATATTCGGGTCGTTGGAAATTTCCTGCCAGGAGAGAGGTGCTTCGGCAAGTGCATTGAAATACTGATTATCCGCAGGGCCAAGAAGCGGCTCCATTGACAAAGCCAATTGCAATTTATAGTATTTATGTGCATCGTCTGATACGCCGCCAATTTTGTGCTGGAATATCCTGCCAAGCTCACGGAAAAGCGTAATATTTTTGAGCTTATATTTGTCGATAGCCTGGTCACGGATCAGTTCATAACCGTTTCTGACCCATTGCCATCTTTGGTCCGGCTGTGTCTCTGGTATGGCGACCGAGATGTTATAAGCCATATTCCATGCGTGGAACTCCCAGACCGATGCGAATCGAGGCTGCAGGATGGTTATCCATTCGGCAAGCTGTCTGGCGTCGAAGAACTGGCCTTCCTCTTTTAGTTTATCCGCCCGCATCCATAAGATATCCACGACCAGGCCGCGAAAGGCTCCGGTTGCAATGGTTGCGAATGCCAGTGAAGGAGGAAGATTTTCAGGCGTGTCGATTATCAAATTCATTTCCTGACGCTGGCGATTTATGGAGTCGAGCTGTATGCCGGCACCGATAAATAAACCAACCGCAAGAACTATACAAACAAAACAGATTATTTTGTCTCGTAAACGCATAAAAACCGTAAAAATGAACTACACAATAATTTTTGCAATTTCCCGATAGCTGAAAATAATTAAGGCAAGGACCAGCAATAAAAGTGATTTGATACAAACCATGACAATGGCGCACCTGACTAATACCGACCAGCTTAATAATAGGCCGGGAACCATGAACCTGGTAGGATTGTATTTGTCAAATTGCGGTAAAAGCCTGACCATCCACTGGATAGTATAAGTGTAAATCACACTAACATTTTCACTTAGAAAGCCGAATGATTCCATAACAAAGCCGCTGAAGCACGACGTTGAAAAAAGTACAAGGCAGAGCAGTATAGCCACAGGGAAAGACAAAAAAGTCGAGGCAAATGTGCCCAGACATGCCAGGAAAATCAAGCGAAACAGTATTAGAAAAGTAACTCTTATGAAATTGCTTGTGAAAGTATCCGCCTTATAAAGCACTTCTATGCCGTCAGGCGGAAAGAATATGACTGTGCTGTTTAGCGGATAGTTCTGGAATGCTACAGCCAGATGGCCATGTTCAGGTATGACATTGGCAGGGATTACTATTTCGTGAAAATCCCGAACTGAGTTTTTATGGACACGGTCGTAAATGGGAGTTTCGCTTTCAGTGCCATACTTGATATATTGATAGTCGCCTGCAACCCATCTGCCAAGGACCTGCATATCGGGCGGATTAACCGCGACGTCGTATTTGAATCTTATAAAGAAATTTTGGGCAAGAGACTTAACGTTATCGAATTCCCATGTCAGTACCTGGCCGACATCGGCAGCTCGGTTAGCCAGTTGTTTTTGCATGGTGATCCGGGTAATGATTTCCTCATACGAGACATCTTCAGGTAACTCGTTACTTCTTTCAAGTTTCTTGTAAGTATCCTCGACCTCCTGGGAAACATCGATGGCTGGGACAGTCAGAGATGCCCTTGCAGTAAAAAACTCGTAGTTGGCCTGCATCAGTTCAAACTCAGATGCCTTGGTGAATTTCGGCATGTAAATAGTAATTGTGTATATTATCGCTGCAAACAAACTGAGCAAAACCACATCTAATAATATTACTCCGAGCAGTTTGCCCAGAAGAAACTCAAATCGGCGAATTGGTTTTGTGATAACTGTATATATCTGTCTTTGCTCAATGTCGCTGGTTACTGTGTAAATGGAGATTATTATCGTGAGTAAACTGAGTAAAATGCTGGTCAGTGAAAGGCCGTAGCTTACGAAGGTTTGCAGTCTGCCTTTTAAGGTTCCATCGCCTGTGGAAGAAAAACCCAAAACAGAAAGAAGGACAAGCAGCAGGATTAGGAAAACAGCGGCAACCTTCATCCGCAAAGCCTGCTTTATAGTATTTGTGGCGACAGCCCAGATACTACGCATCGCCTACCTCTCCTGCCTGTGAGTTATCAGTTGGCTCTTTGTCCTGGCCCTGGGTGGATTTCTTGTCTGTGAGCTGGTCCAAAATGCTTTTGTTGACTTGCCTGGGCTCAGGGGCCTGGGATTTGACCGGTTGTGTTGTAATTTCTTCGCTTCTGACAGAGGCTTCGGGCTCGGTCGAGTCGGTCAGTTTACTTAGCAGTTGTTCAGCGGGTTCAGGTTCGGCACTTTCGACAGGAATCACCTTTTCTGTTGCCGGGGGTTCCGCCGGGGCGCCCTGTGATACCGGTTCAGAGACAAGTTTATCGAGTATATCTTCCGTAACGGTTTGCTTTGTAAGAAAATCGCCGATTTTTGTAGTGCTGACGGCGCCACTTGTAGTCTGTGACTGTTGTTGAGCGGCCGCCACTGTTTTGATAAAAAATGTTTCGAGTTTATCCATCGGAGAGGTTACCACACACTCGGAATTTTCTTCATGAATTAACTGCTTTATTTTCTCAATGGTGGCATCGCTTATGGCATCGGCGGTAATTTGCCTTTTATTTGTCTGCTGTAAGAGGTCACTGACCTGACCCTGGGTCTGGATTTTACCGCCGTAAAGAATTGCAATTCTGTCGCATACATCTTCGACGTCTGCAAGCAGATGGCTGCAAAGTAAAATTGTCTTGCCGCGTTCGGCAAGTTTCAGCATTAAATCCTTTATCTGTCTTGTTCCAATGGGGTCAAGCCCGGTTGTCGGTTCATCCAGTATAAGTAAGTCGGGGTCGTTTATCAGTGCTTGTGCAAGGCCGATTCGGCGGGCCATACCTTTCGAAAACGTTCCGACCGGCCTGTTGGCGACAGCCATTAATCCGACCATATCGAGCAGAGCTTCGATACGCATTTTTCGCACTTTGGCCGGCAGGCCGAATAATCTGCCGTAAAAATCCAGAGTTTCGCGGGCATTCAGATACTTGTATAGATAAGATTCTTCGGGTAAAAAACCGATTCTGGAGTTGATTTGAGAGTCTGTTCCATCACCGCCGAGAATTAATGCCTTTCCCTTCGTGGGATGAAGCAGTCCTAAGAGCATTTTTATAGTTGTAGTTTTCCCCGAGCCGTTGGGGCCTAAAAGACCGAAAACTTCGTTATAACGTACCTGTAAATCCAGGTCATCCACAGCATAAACCCTGGCCCGTCCCCACCAGTCGGAAAAAATCTTGGTCAGGGAGAAGGTTTCAACAGCATATTCCATATTTTTTATCATGTTGCTTATTACCGGGTTTTTGCCATTATATTTCGTGGTCAAGGTCTTCGCCGAAGCGGACAAGTCGAGCACTGTTAAAGACGACAATCAGTGAGCCGGCAAAATGCAAAGCCGCTGCATAGACAGCCGGCAGCCATCCGGCCGCTCCTGCGGTGTCACCAAGAATGACAAATAATATTCCAAAACCGAGATTCTGAGTAATAACTTTTCTTGTTTTTCGAGAAAGCTGGACAAGGAAAGGCAGCCGCCTCAAATCGTCGCTCATCAGGGCAATTGAAGCGGAATTAATAGCTACGTCGCTGCCTGCCGCACCCATAGCAATACCCAGGTCACCTGCCGCTAATGCAGGTGCATCGTTTATGCCGTCTCCGACAACGACAACCGTATGGCCGTCTTTTTTAATCTGCTCGACAATCGCTAATTTGTCATGAGGCAAACAATGTGCCTTGAAATCGGTACAACTCAGTTCGGCGGCAACACGGCTGGCAACTTCATTCCGGTCACCGGTAAGCATAGTTATTCTTTTTATGCCCACATCGATCAGTTCCTTAACGGCTTGCCTGGCTTCGGGTCTGGTTTTGTCCTGCAAGCCAATCCAGCCGATGCACCTCGAATCTTTTGCTACATAAAGGGTACTAAAACCCTGCTCCTCGTGCAGGGCCGGGTCGGAAACATTACTTACATCAATGTTGTTTTCCTTGAGGAATGTATCTCTTCCGACAAAAATTGTGGATGAATCGATAACTGCAGTTACGCCTTTACCCGGCGTTTCTTTGAAGTTATTCGTTTCAGGTAAAGATAGGTTTGCTTCCTTTGCCACTTCCCTGAGTGCCTTTGCGGCCGGGTGTTTACTCATCTGCTCGGCAGAAGCTGCAGCCGCTAATAATTCAGCCGGCTCGATACCCTCAGAAGGCGTGAGTTTTGTTACATATAAACGGCCGGTAGTTAACGTTCCTGTTTTGTCGAACACCATCGCCGTCATCTTGCCGGCAATCTCGAGGTCGGCGACATTCTTTATCAGAATACCAAGACGGGCAGAAGCGGAAATAGCCGCCACCATCGCCGTCGGTGTAGCCAGAATCAACGCGCAGGGACACGAGACAACAAGTATCGTAATAGCCCTGTCTATATCACGGGTGAAGAACAGAACTATACCGGCAATCATCAGGATTGTTGGTGTGTACCACTTAACATTTTGGTCAATTATCCGCATAATCGGTATCTTCGTTTGTTCAGCCTGCATAATAAGCGACTGAACCTTACCGAGAGTTGTGTCTTTACCGGCTTTGGTTACTGTAATATCAAGTACGCCTGTAAGGTTGTTCGTACCGGCAAAAACCTGCATCCCCGGGACCTTATCGACGGGCAGAGATTCACCTGTTATTGTTGCCTCGTTAACGGAGCTAAGGCCTTTTATAACTTCACCATCGGCCGGTATATTGTCACCGGGGCGGGTGCGGATGCAATCGCCGGTTTTTAAGCTGCTTACTTTAACTTCTCTTTCAGAACCATCACTGTCGAGGATGTTTGCTTTCGTAGGTGTGAGCTTTATCAGAGATTCGATTGAGGCGCGTGCCCCGAGGGCGGTACGTGTTTCAATTAGCTCGCTGAGGAGCATAAAGAACGCGACGATACCTGCCGTGACGTAGTCCTGCGTTGCAAAGGCTGCTATTATGGCCAGTGCAACCAGTTCATCCATATGTGCATGCCCCTGAACAAGACTTTTTATTGCATGAAAGACGATGGGAGCACCGAGCAGTATAGCACCGGCCATTGCAAGAAACTCAGCGTTGAAGCTGCTGCTGCCGTAAATGAGCTTCGCGATGCCGCTGTTTATCAGCAGCATTCCGCCGGCTAACGTTCCTAACAGTGCAATACTAACGCGAATCTGCTTGCCGTGAGTGTGCTCGGCGGCGATGTCATCCTGAAAATGTAAATGTTGGTGAGCCATAATTTCGTATCTTTTTCGTTTTTTTCTTGAATATTAAGATTCAGCTAATTCTTAATCCTCTTGTGTCGTTTGCTGTTTGTTGGTTTTCGACTTTAACGTGGGGTCTCTGTTTATCAGAATTCGCCATTCCGCACCCTTAGGAATGATAAATTTCTCATCAACATTGTTGAAAATGCGTTCTATTGCGTCCTGATAGAGCTTCTGGATAACAAGCTCCGGATGTTTGCGATATTCGGGAAGCAATTCCTTGAGATATTCGGCATTGGCTCTGGCATTTGCTACAACTTTAGATTGGTAGGACCTTGCCTGGGAGATTTTCTCTTGAGCTGTACCTGCCAATTGAGACCACAATAACTCCTTTTCTTCTTCACTGACGGTATCATCCTTTAGGGCCGCAAATAATTTTTCTGCCACCGGCCCGGCAGCCTCATTCAGAGTGCTTTCAGCATAACCCCGGGCGGCATTTATAGATGTTTGACGATCCTGACTGGCAGTTGCTAATGCCTGAAACTCTGCATCGACCTGCCGTGGCCAGGTCTTTTCCGTAAGCTGTACCTGTACAACTTTTAAGCCGCTTTCTATCGTGTTGAGTTTTTCCTGTACCAATTTTTTGATATGTTCCGTTAACCGGGCGACTTGCTGGTACATAATATCGTCGATAGTATAGCTCACTGTTGCGGTTACTATCGCATCTTCAAAGATATTTTGCAAAAGCAGTGTTATACTTTCTATTACAACATCAAGGTAAATATCACCCGGCTTTACATCTTCGACGTAAATATTCTTAAAGAACCGTACGGGATCATCAATCTGATAGGTTAGCCGCCACTTGCAATGGACGATATTGTAGTCACTACCACTCGATCCTGATATCGTCTCATCCGGTTTTTCACTTCGCGTAATACAATAACCGTCTTTTACGGGGTCCAGTTCGGGCAGGAATCTGGTCTTTTGGATAGAGGGATCCATAAGCATTTCCTCTTTACTTTGGTAATACCAAAAAGACCTTATGGCCAAATCAATTTTCTTCTCTACAGGGATTTTTACCATTCTTTCCACCGGATATGGGATTATCCAGTACGGCCAGGTCCTGGGCTTGAGAACTCTGCCCTCGCCAACTCCGCGAATCTTTCCAAATCTTAAAACAAGAGCCTGTTCGTCGGAACCAACCGTTTTAAAACCGGAGGCCAGAAACGCAAGGATAAGCACCGCCATTATAACTTTCAGAATGACGAAGCTGATTCCCAATGCTTCTGATAGTGACTTGCCGGCAGCATCAAGTTCTACGGGTTTGGATTTATCTGGTGTCTGTGGTTGTAAATCCTTATCACTTTTTTTATCTTCTTCAGCCATAATCTTGCGTAACTTTTATTTCATTTCGAACAATAAAATTTACATTATTCTTACTGTTTAGGTTTCAGGGACGGGGCTTCCTTTAAAAGTTTGAAAGGTTCCGAATCGGCCGGAATAACGATAGTTGAACGTTCCTTTAACATCTTTTCCAGGCTGTCGATATTACGTAGAAACATTGCGAGTTCAGGATCTTCTTCCAGCATTTTATAATGTTTCGCGGCTTCAGCATCACCCTGCCCTCGTATAGCCAGGGCTCTTGCCTCTGCGGTGGTACGCAGAACATCCTTTTTATAATTAGCCTCGCCTTTTATCCTGGTTGCCTGGCCCTGGCCCTCGGAAATGGTAGCTTTGGTCCGGAGGTTTCTGGCAGCTTTCATCCGTTCGAACACTTTCACTGTGACAACTTTATTGACTTTAAGCTGTTTTATACCGAGAGTCTTGATTTCAATGCCGTATTCGTTGCTCAGGGTTTGTTCAAGGTCTGCGAGCATTTCGGCTTCAATTTCCTTGAATTTTATTTTAGCCGGGTCGCTGTTCACAAATTCGCCGAAGGAATGCTGGCCGATTACCCTGTTTTGAGTGTCGGTAATCTGGCTGTATAGTTTGACTTCGGCCTCCTTGACAGTGCTAACGGAATTCAGGAATTTCAAAGGCTCGGCAATTCTCCAGACTACATAAGTATTTACTATAATCGGCACAGCGCCTTTTGTATTAGTTTCTCCGAGGTCGGCCTCAAAAACGTGCATTCTGGAGTCAAACTTGTGTACACGCTCTATCGGGGCCGGCAACTTGAAACATAGTTTTGGTTCGGTGATTGTGCGTACAGGTTTACCGAATCTCGTTACTAACGCTGATTCGGTCTCTCTGACCTGAAAAGCAATCAGATACAAACCCATAATTAAAATAACTAATGCGATAAAAATTGTAATGACTATATTTTTCATTATTGGCTAATCTCCTCAAAACCACCGATGTCATATATACTTGGTGTGAGTTTTTCCTGGATATCGATTATAAAAATCTGCTTATCATTCGGATCTGCGGCTACGACATATTTTCGTATATTTTTCAGAGATTCTTCGAGCACATTTAACCTAAGCTGCTTCTTGTAAATCTCTTTTGCGGCCCTGTATGCCTTGAGCTGGCTGTTAAAGCGTTCGCCGGCTGCTTTTGCAAGCGTAGCTTTTTCAAATGCATAGCTTTGTGATTCTCTCAGAGTCTTAAAGATATCACCTTTGGATTCTTCAAGTTCTGTATCCAACTCAATACCAAGCTTTTTGAAATCCTCCGGCCTGTTTGTTTTTTCGGCCTCCTGATATTTTACTGCGAGACTGTAAAGCTCGTCAGCGGATGCCACTGAACCTGCAAGTGCACTCAAACTTTCGTTTTTATTTGCCTGAGCTTCGAGTATAAGTGCCTGTTTCGTCTGAACCGCGCCGACAACCTCCTGGTAATCTGCCGCTACTTCAGTCGGTGGGTGGATACCCTGAAGACCCAGAAAGACGATTTCGATACCTAAATCAGCGTCGTCGCAGGCCTTCTGGATTTCACGCGTCAAAGTGTTCTTGGCTCGAGCCCTGCCTGCTCCAAGCAGGCTCTGCTCAAGGTCGGCTTCATCATCAACCTCGATTGTTGCACTGGTTGCGAATTTTGTAAGCTCACGATAGCAGATAGCTTCGAGTCGTTTTTCCGGTTCTTTGTGCTTATAAATGAAAGAATACAAATCCTTTACTCTGTATTGTACCGGAACAGCGGCAATAACAATTCCCACGGGCACGGCCGAATCGTCTGAGGATAGACCTGTTTGTTTACTTGCCACAAGCAACTGGTATTCTTCCTCATAATGCTGCTGGCCCCACAATAACGGGCCATACCCAACTTTGTCGGTGTTTTGCTCTTTGGCGACAAAGCCGATACTAAGCTCCATTACTTTCTTCGTCGGGTACTTATAAGCGATATCTATCGGCCATGGCCATTTTCTATGCAGTCCCGGGCCGACATGCCTGACTTTATCGGTTTTGCTTACAGGATTGCCGAATCGCTCTATTATTGCTTCCTCATTGGGTGCTACTACGATAATGCAACTCAACAAATATAGTGTAATGGCGGCAAATAAAACCAAAGGCGCTATTGCTTTTTCGAGCAGTTTATAAAACCAGGTTTGAGAAACCTTGAAGCCAAACTGATAGTCAATGGCACCTGCGGCACTATGGAATATTCCGCCCGGTTCATTTATAATCCCCAATAGCCTGCTGTCAAAAGCGCTTCTACTGTATTGTCCTTTTAGTCTCGGACGGTAGATATCGAAGATGAGATTCAAAGCGGTTTCGGCACCTATGAAAACAAGCAGAATCGGGACAATCCAGTTAATTACGTTTAGCACGATGAAAATCTGGAATTGTGATAATGCCAACCCTATTGCTGTAGCAAAACACAAAACAGCTATGCTTAAAAGAGTGCTTCCCCCTGCTCTTAATGGTTTCCACTGCGGCTGGGCCGACATACCGGTGGCATATCGAGAGATTAAAAAGCTCATAAACGCGACTGCCGTCATTCCAATTGCACAAAGCAAAGTTTGTTGCGGCTTGCCTTCAAGGCCCTTCATAACGGTCTTTAATAAATAAAGTCCGAGACCTATTTCATAAGCGGCGATTAGTGTTGAGAATATGGGAATGAACCATCTTTCGAGTATTTGCAGATGCCGCTGAGCAGTGGCGAATAAACCGGCACGTTCGCCGCTGGCTTGAAAGATTGCCGAGGTCTTCTCGTCCTTGACCAGTTGGCCCATATCGAGTTTTTCCTGCTCTGCCAGGGAGCGTTGATGGAATTGAACAGATAAAACCAGCCAAATCAAAGCCGAAGAGAGAATCAACCAACTGATTGCAGAGAGGGCAAAGAAGCCGCTCCATCGGCCTAAGAAGAAGGCAATTCCGAAGAATACTACACTCAAGACTAAAGATACAATCGCTATGTTTTCAGGGCGTTTTGATGATACTGTCATTTTTTATACCGAATTTATACTCCGAACAAAAAATCCACATACACAGTATTCACATATATCTGTGTATGTTCTTTACAAATTGCAAGTTGCATAATATAACAATAATCGTTATTCTGGCATAGAGGTAAATGAAAAAAAATTATGCTCTTAAATAAAACCACTACACCTTGGTACTCAGCACAGGCGGTGCGGATTGGCAGTGACAGATGAATAAATTATTTACTATAGCAAAAAATACTTTCATAGAAACCCTGAGACAGCCTGTATATGCCATTATTATTGTTGCCGCACTTTTCCTGCTCTTTATCAGCCCGTCTTTGACAATGTACACAATGAGCGACGACAACAAGCTTCTGCGCGAGATAGGGTTATCTACGCTTTTTTTAACCAGCTTGTTCATTTCAATATTTTCCGCATCCGGTGCAGTGGCCAAGGAAATGGAAAATAAAACTATAATGACTGTCCTGACCAAACCGGTCCAACGTCCGATATTCATTGTTGCGAAATTTTTCGGTGTGGCTTCTGCCGTGGTTCTGGCGCACTATATCTGCACTATCGCCCTGCTGATGGTAATTAGGCATGGTGTGCTCGAAACGGTAAATGACCCGCACGACTGGACGGTTATCGCTACAGCAGGGGTTGTCCTTGTCGCAGTATTTTTGCTAAGTGCTTTTTTTAATTATGCTTATGAGTGGAAGTTCTCGTCAACAGCAATCGTTTTAACCGGCATATTCGCTACCTTAGGTATTGTATTTTTGATTTTTATTGACATTCATTGGCAGTTTAATCCTAAGGATAATGGTATAAACGCCGTGGATATTTACGGCTCGATATTACTGCTTTTGGCTGCAATAATAATGGTGGCTCTGGCCGTGGCACTTTCCTCCAGGTTTAATATTGTAGTAACGCTCTCGTGCTGTATTGGGATTTTTTTGCTGGGTCTTGTAAGCGATTATGCCTTCGGTAGATTTGCCGATACTCAATTGTGGGCCAAAATAGGCAGATATCTGGTGCCGAACTTGCAGATTTTCTGGATTAGCGACGCAATTTATGAGGGCAGCCAGGTACCTGTAAAATATATCGTGATAACTGCCTCTTATGCCTTGTGCTACACAACAGCCATACTTGCATTGGCTATCGCCCTGTTCCAACGCAGACAAATAGGTTAATTTCCGCAGCTATTTTCATGTCCGCCGCCTCAGACTTCTGTAGATATGTCCTTTATGACAGCTATCTCATCGCAATTTTGCTGCTTAGAGCATTTCGCACAATCACTCCAGACCTTCATCGGCAGTGTTTCTTTTTTTACGATCTCAAAGCCTAATTTCTCAAAAAAGTCCGGCTCAAGCGTAAGTGCGAAAACCTTCGGCACGCCAAGCCTGATGGCTTGTTCGATGGCGGCGGTCACTAACCTCCTGCCTATGCCCTTTTCTTTCTTCGTTACATCAACTGCCAGTGATTTTATTTCCGCTAAGTTTGACCAGACGACCTCCAGAGCACCGCACCCGACCACATTGCCATCGGCCTCGGCCACACTAAAGGTTTGCAGTTTCTCGTAAATATCAGACATTGGGCAAAACAGCATCCTGTCCCGCTCGGCATAAGAACTAATCAAGGCATGAATCGCCTCGACATCCGAAATTTTTGCACTGCGTATTTCCATAATCGCAAGAGTATAACTAATTGTGTGAGATTTTCAAATAACAATCCAATTCTCCCTGGACAAAAGCCGGCGAATATAAAAAAGGAAAAAAAGGCTGGAAAAAGAATTGCAAAATCAGCGCTTAGAGTATAGCGTATAGAGTTTAGACAAAATAAAAAGTTGTATCAAGATATTAGTGAATTACTAATTGAGATACGTTTTACGGGCAAGAAATTATGCGTTTTATACTTATTGACAAGGTTATTTCACTGGATATCGGCAGGGAAATAAAGGCTATCAAGGGCGTTTCTTTAGCTGAGGAATATCTGGCCGACCATTTTCCGGCGTTTCCTGTACTGCCGGGGGTATTGCTGCTGGAAGGGTTGATAGAATCGGCATCGTGGCTTGTACGCCGGACGGAAAATTTCGCGCATAGTATGATATTGCTTGAACAGGCAAAGAATGTAAAATATAAAAGTTTCCTGGCACCTGCTTCCCAGATAGAATATACGGTTGAGGCCAGAGTTATCGAGGAAAACATAAGCAGCTTTCGCGGTTTCGGCTCCTCGGATGGCGTACGGATTGTTGAAGCAAGATTCGGTTTGAGGCATTTTAATCTGGCCGACCGGGATTCAGCAATGGCTGCTGTCGATGCTAAGGTTATCGAAAATATGAAACAACGATGGAAACTGCTGAGTTAATTTAGAGTTGGCAGTTGCATTGTTGATGGACGAAATATAAGAAGGACTATTATACAGGTTGAGAATACTGGAGGTAACAAAGTATGGCAATGAATCGGGACGAAATAATTCAGCAGGTTCAGGAAGTTCTGGTTGATGCGTTGGGCGTTGACGACGATGAGGTTACAGCCGAAGCGACCTTGATGGGAGACTTGGGAGCTGAGAGCATTGACTTTTTGGACATAGTGTTTCGATTGGAAAAAGCATTCGGAATAAAAATCCCGCGGGAAGAATTATTCCCCGCTGAGAATTTAATGAACAATCCCGACTTTGTTCAGAACGGCAAGCTAACCGAAAAAGGACTGACTGAATTACGAGAGTCGATGCCGCATACCGATATTACGGGATTTGTGGACGACCCTGACATTAACAAATTGGGTGACCTGTTCACTGTTAATGCGATTGTAAATTATATTGAAGGCAAGCTGAATGCTGCTTAAAATAGTGTAAAGTTCCCGAAGCTGTTAACGGCAGGATGGCTTAAAATGCGCTGGATATGGATAGATAAATTTATTGAGTTTCAAAGCGGCAGGCGTGCCGTCGCGATAAAGAATGTAACCCTTGCCGAGGAGCATTTACACGACCATTTCCCCGGCTTTCCAGTTATGCCGGAATGCTTAATGATTGAGGCAATGGCCCAGACATCAGGCATACTTGTCGGAGAGGCAAAGGATTTTCAGGAAAAAGTCATCCTTGCGAAGATTAAAAAAGCCGTCTTTTTCGACTATGTAAAACCGGGCGATACGCTAAAATTAGATACGGAAATAGAATCTATTGCTCCGGAAGCCGCAAGCACAAGCGGTAAAATTACCTGTGCAGACAAGTTAATTGCCGAGATAGATTTAATGTTCAGCCATATAGACCAGAATCTGGCGGGTAAAGAATTTCCTGAGGAAAACTTTGTGTTTACTTCCGAGGCATCGGTTTTCGAATCACTTTTGCGAGATGTGGTCTCAGGTCGCGCCAGTTCCGGCGCCGATTCGGAGCAAAAATGATGAATTCGGCTCGCGTAGTAATAACCGGCCTTGGTGCAGTCACCCCCCTTGGATTAACCATAAGTGACACCTGGGCGGCCCTATGTGCCGGTAAGTGTGGAATAGACAAAATTACGGCATTTGATCCTGTTGGCTTTACTTGCAAGTTAGCTGGTCAGGTTCCCGATTATAAAATACGAGATCATGTGCCGAAGACATTTCGCAAAGCTGTTAAGCTGATGTCCAGGGATATCGAACTGGCGATCATAGCGGCAAACGAAGCGTTGACCAACAGCGGCCTTATTACAAAGGGCATCGACCCGGAAAACATCAACGTCAATCCTGAGCGTATGGCAATCAACCTGGGGGCGGGCCTTATAAGCTGCGATCTGGTTGAGCTTGCTCCAGCAGTCGCTGCAAGTATCAATGACGGTAAATTTGACATCCGTAAATGGGGCAAAGATGGTCTTGAAATGGTCACGCCCTTATGGCTGTTGAAATATCTTCCCAACATGCTTGCCTGCCATATAGGCATCATTCACGATATTCAGGGGCCGAGCAACTCTATCACCTGTGCAGAAACCTCTGCGCATCTGGCAATAGCTGAAGCAACGCAGATTATCTCTCGCGGTGCCAGTGACATTGCTCTTGCCGGCGGTGCTGAGGCCAAGGTTAATCCGATAGTTATGATTCGCCAGTGCCTGCTTAAAAGAGCTACCGATCAAAACAATGATGAGCCCGCTTCGGCCTGCAGACCTTTTGACGCTGATGCCAAAGGCTCGGTTTTCGGCGAAGCCGCCGGCATGGTCATATTGGAAAATCTGGAAAATGCCGAAAAGCGAAGTGCAAAAATTTTAGCCGAAGTTGTTGGGATCGGCCAAAGCAATAATATTAATCCTCAATACGAATATCTTGAGCCGGATGGTAAAGGCCTTGAAATTGCAATTAAAAAGGCGATGGCTGATGCTCAGATAGGGCCCGATGATTTAGATTTGATTATTCCGCATGGCACGGGAATACCAGCCGATGATTTGGCTGAGGCAAAAGCTATTCAAACGGCTCTCGGAGAAGCGGCAACCCGAACGAGCCTCTGGCCGACCAAGAGTATGCTAAGCAATACAGGCGCCGCAAGCGGAGCAGTTGATGTTATCGCCGCAGTCTGTGCTATGGCTGACGGCAAAATACCCCCCGCGAAAAACTGCGACAGGCTAGCTGACGGTTGTGATTTGAATATTTCAGATAAACTTCAGGAAAAAAAGATTCGTTATGCTCTATCCTGCAGCTATACATACGGCGGACAAACAGCCGCGGTGATTTTGAAGAATTTTGATGGCGATATGGTAAACTAAATGGCAGATAACGGCACAACTGAACGAGTTGTAATAACCGGAATGGGCATCGTTTGCCCTTTAGGCCACGGCGTAGAATCTCTCTGGCAGGCAATATTGACTGGCAAGAGCGGGATAGCTAAAACCACTATTTTCGATGCCTCGACGTTTCCTACCACATTCGATGCCGAGGTCAAAGATTACGATTTTACGCAATACACTAATAATCCGAAGCTGCATCAGCACGGCAATCGTGGCTCCGGCTTTGTCATCGGCGCTACGGCCCAGGCCTGTAAACAGGCCGGGATTGATGTTGAAACAATAGAGCCAACCGACTCAATAGAGCGAAACAGATTAGGCATTTATCTCGGTGCAGGCGAAGGTTCTGTTGACAATGATGTGTTTTTCGCTGCAATCGCTGAGGCTTGGGACGCAGATACGAACGAAATGGACTGGGGAAAATGGGCACAGGTAGCTTTCACAAGAATGGATCCGATGTGTGAGCTTGAGCAGGAGCCGAATATGCCCGCTGCTCATATCGCTATGCTCACAGGTGCTCGCGGCCCGACAAGAAGCTGTCTGACCGCCTGCGCTGCCAGCACTCAGGCTGTCGGTGAAGCAACAATGCTAATCCGCAGAGGAGATGCGGATATAATGATAGCAGGCGGTGCACATTCGATGATACATCCGTTGGGCATTATGGGCTTCAATCGTCTTACCGCCCTATCGACGAGAAATGACAGTCCCCAAACGGCATCGAGGCCTTTCTCTGCTACCAGAGATGGCTTCGTCATCGGCGAAGGCGCAGCGATACTCATTCTCGAATCCCTAAGCTCGGCGAAAAAAAGAGGCGTTGAAATATTAGCTGAAGTTGTCGGCTACGGCAGCAGTTCGGATGCGTTCAGGATTACCGATATGCACGAAGAAGGCAGAGGTGCCGCACAGGCGATGATGGCGGCGCTTACTGACGCAGGTATCAGCTATAAAGACGTAGATTACATAAACACCCACGGCACAAGTACCGCCGAAAATGATTTGATAGAGACCAAAGCCATAAAAGCGGTTTTCAAAGAAGAAGCAAAAAATACGCCTGCCAGCAGTGTCAAGAGTATGCTTGGGCACCTGATCGGTGCAACCGGCGCAGCCGAATTGATTACCTGTGTACTTGCAATAAGAGACAATATCCTGCCGCCGACAATGAATCTGATGGATCCTGACCCTGAGCTTGATTTGGATTACGTGCCTCATAAGCCCCGGAAATGCCAGGTTGATATAGCAATGAATGAGTCGTTCGGTTTCGGCGGGCAAAATAACGTCGTAATTATTAAACGTTTCTCGTAATTCATGCTCCGGGGGGCCGAGCCACGAGCCGCGAAATATGTTTGACGTTATCTCCATAGGGCTGTACACTTCGAAATATCCGATAAGCTGGGTGTTTTGATTTTATAATCAGCTTCGACAGCGGCGAACTAACAGGAGTGAAAATATGAAAAAGTTAGTTATTTTAAACCTGGTTTTGCTTATTTTTACGGTGGTTTTTTGTGGGTGCCAGACTCCTGTCAAAGGGCCTTCCGATAAGCAGTTAATTAACACTACGATGACCGAGTGGAAAGCCGCTCTTGAAGCTAAGGATTTGGACAGGCTAATGGCGTTGTTTTCTGAGAGTTACGTTTCTTCCAGCGGCAGCAGCAAGGTGGCGATGCGTGAGAGCATAGCAGGTGCAATCGAGCGGGGCTCATTAGATAACATTGTAATCAAAATCGAAAACGCCCAACTAACACTTTTAGGCGACCAGGCCACGTTTGGTCCTGTTGAAATTACTTCTGACAGAGGTACGTTAACAATAGAATACACACTGCATAGAGAAGACGTTAAATGGCTAATCGTAAGCTCTAAACGTCATGAAAATAGCTTTAGAGTAAGGTTCCTGAACTACGCACGATTATAAAAAAAACTGATATTTGACCTGCCTGCTAAATAATATACTGACAACCTAATTAGTAATACCAAAATACCATGATTGATATTAAACAAATACGCGAAAATCCTGAGAAGTTTAAGAAAACCGCCAAAGATAAACACTTCAATGTCGATATCGACAGATTGCTCGATTTAGACTCGCAGCTTTTGTCGATGAAAAAAGAACTTCAGGATATTTCCACCGACAAAAACCGTATCGGCAGGTCAATTCCAAGGCTGTCAGGCGATGAAAAACAATCTGCACTATCGCAGCTTTCACAATTGAAACAGCAGGAAGCCGGATACGATGAAGACGCCCGGAAACTTCAGCCGGAATTTACAGAGCTTATGCAGCAGGTGCCTCAGCCGACCGACGATGATGTGCCGTTGGGTAAAGATGATACGGAAAACATCGAGATAAGAAAAGAAGGACAAATCCGGCACTTTGATTTTGAACCCAAAGACCATCTACAGTTGGCTCTGGCTTTGGGTATGGTAGATATCGAACGAGGCGTAAAAATTGCCGGCAGCAGAAATTATTTTCTCAAAGGTGACGGCGCCTTATTGCACTGGGCGGTTCTGCGGTTTGCGATGGATTATATGGTCGGCAAGGGTTATGTTCCCATGTCGGTGCCGCTTCTTATGAAAGATGAGGCGATGAAAGGCACCGGTTACTATCCCGGCTCCGAAGAGCAGACCTACAGGATGGAAAGGGACCAGCTCAATCTTGTGGGCACAGCCGAGGTCCCGCTGACGGCCTTCCGTATGGGCGAGATATTAAGCACTGAAGAGCTGCCCTTGAAGTATGTGGCACAATCGAGCTGCTTCAGGCGCGAAGCCGGGGCCGCAGGAAAAGACACCTATGGCCTTTACAGAATCCACCAGTTCGATAAGGTCGAGCAGGTGGTCATCTGTGAAAACAGCATAGAAGAAAGCAACAAGTTTCACGAAGAGATTTTAGCCAATGCTGAGGCGGTCATGCAGGCTCTGGAGCTGCCCTACCGTGTTGCAAATGTCTGCACAGGCGACCTCGGCAGAGGTCAGGCGAAAAAGTTCGATATTGAGGCATGGATGCCATCGCGAGGCAGCTATTGTGAAACACACAGCGCAAGTAAATTCTATGAGTTCCAGTCAAGACGGATGAACCTTCGATACAAAGACCCCGCCACAAAGAAAAACCATTTCTGTCACCCGCTGAACAACACCGTCATCGCTTCACCTCGAATACTGATACCTATCCTGGAGCTTTACCAGCATTCCGACGGCTCGATAACGGTACCTAAGGTCCTGCGGCCATATATGAACAAAGATACAATCACTAAACAATCATAGCTGAAGGAACCTGATTATGACTAAGGAAGAGATTCTTGAATTTGCGACCAACAATCCTGTTTTCAGCCTTGCTACGACTGACGGCAATCAGCCTCACGTTCGTCTAATAATGTTGTATCGGGCCGATGAAGATGGGATTATCTTTTGTACCGGCCGGGACAAAGAT
This sequence comes from uncultured bacterium, assembly GCA_965369645.1. Lineage (GTDB taxonomy): Bacteria > Planctomycetota > Phycisphaerae > Sedimentisphaerales > Anaerobacaceae > NIOZ-UU13. The sequence continues at coordinate 19,881 of CBDURK010000001.1, forward strand.
GTTCACGCGCAACTGCAAGCCAATCCCGCTGTCGAAATGTGCTTTTATAATGCCGATGATGGCCGACAGATCCGTATCGAAGGTACTGTCGAGATGCTCGACGATTTGGAACTTAAAATGCAGGTCGTCGAACAATTCTCTTTCTTAGAACCCTGGGTCGAGAGCGAGGGCTACGAAATCTTAATCCCGTTTTGTCTCAAAAACGGCAAAGCCGTAACCTGGACAATGGAAACAAACTTAAAGCCAAAACAATACATTCAGCTTTGACATATACTGGACTTGCACAAACTTATTTCTGGAAATAGAAGGAATCGACAATGTTTTTTTGTCATTATAACGAAAAAGAAAAATTGATGCTTTACAAGTAATATCCTTCATTTCAAAATATTTGTTATTTCTTTCTACGAATCTTTTAATGACTAAATTTTCCTTGAGCCTTACCTTTTTATTCTGTAGTCTATTCGGCAATGGACGAGATACAGAGGAAATTAGCGCAGATAGACCGGCAATTAACCGGCATAAATCTTCATAAGCGAATCATAAGCACCTGCCCTCTTGTATTTGTCGCAATAGGTCTCATAGCCGGAATTCTCTTGCAGAGCGTTTTACTTGAGTCACGGCTTCTCTGGCTCTGGCTGCTACTATTATCACTGGGCCTGCTTTTAGCGGTTGTATTCTTTGTTATCCAGACAAAGGGCAAACTGAGCGCTTACACACCTTTGCTCTTAAGCTCTACTGCTCTGGTTTGTTTTCTGTGTCTTGGTGCGATTCGGCTGATAAGTTTTCATCAGCCAAAGTCGAATGATATTCGTAACCTCCTCGCGGACGAATCAAAACTGGCGGTCATTCGCGGGATGATTATGACCGAGCCCTACATTAACAAAAATCAGAACTGGAAATTTGCAAGATTCAAGCCCGGCGGCCCGTCGAGCAGTTTCTACCTCAAAATCGCAGAAGTTGAAACCGCCGACGGCTGGGCTATTGTCGCCGGCACTATTCGATTGTATGTAAGTGAGCCAGTTTTGGATTTGAACGCCGGCGATTCCATACAGGCATATTGCTGGCTTGACAGATTCGGCCCCCCTACCAATCCCGGCCAGTTCGATACGGCAAAATATCTGGCGAGGAAAAATATCTTTATCGCCGCATTTGTAAAATCACGGGATGGCATTAAATTGCTGCAAAACACCCCCGCTCCTTTTTTTACAAAGCTAAATAACAGGATAAGACAATCGGCTTCCCGAGCATTATTGGATACTCTCTCACCGGAAGAGTCGAACCGAGGTTTGCTGGAGGCTTTGCTGTTGGGCTATAGGGGAAATATCGACAGTAACACTTACATGGCATTTCGCAAAACCGGCCTCCTGCACTTTATCAGCCTCTCGGGAATGCACCTGGGTGTTTTGATAGGAATGGTCTGGTGGCTGTGTAAAACAGCAGGTTTAATGAAGCCTGCGCGGGCGGTCATTTGTTTAATTGCGTTAGCTGTATTTTTGTTAGTTGTACCGCCGCGAGCACCAACGCTAAGGGCGGCTATTATTTGCTGTGTTTTCTGTATATCAATTCTTTTTCGAAGGCATTCCAATCCCGTCAACACATTATCATTAGCGGCAATAATTCTTTTACTTATAAGGCCTACACATATATTCGAGGCCGGCTGGCAACTCTCGTTCGGAGCAGTGCTTGCTATTGTGCTGTTTTCAGACCGAATATACTTCTTTATGTACGAAAAAATAACGAGTTTGTCCTGGCGTAAGAAAAAGCAGAAGACAAAACTGATTTTCTCCATAATTTCAAAATCTTGGCCATATTTACTAAGGCTGTTTTCTGTGGGGCTTGCCGCCTGGCTGGGCGGGGCAGGTATTTTACTAAACCATTTTTATACAATCACACCGCTGGCGAGCATCTGGACGTTACTGGTCTTTCCTTTAGTAAGTCTAATCCTGATATTGGGATATTTGAAGATAATCTTGTTTTTCCTTTTACCAACATTAAGTGCCGTCCTGGGTTTTATAGTTGCTATCCTGTCTAACTGGCTTATTTGGATAGTGGAGCTTATCGCAAAGCTGGATATGTCACAAATACTGATAGGCCAGGTTCCGCTTATGCTGGTCATTCTCTATTACGGTATAATTATTTTTGTCGGCTTTGTATATTTTCGGCGTCCCCAGATAAAGAAAATAATCTGCACGGTGATGTTTTCGGCAATGATTATTTTCCTTGTCACTACGAAATGGCAAAGGACATATCGGGACGAATTGGTTGTCACCTTCCTTGATGTTGGTCACGGCCAGGCAATATTCGTTCGCCTTCCTGGCAAAGCCAACATTTTATTTGATACCGGCTCGCGGAGCAGAAGCGATATTGGCGGGCGGGTTGTTAATCCATTCTTAGACTACAACGGAATAAATAAAATCGATGCCATTTTCATAAGCCATAACGATACAGACCATATCAATGGAATACCAGAGGTCATAGAACACTGCAAGGTCGGCTGTGTTTACACCAATAATGATTTTTTTGGCAGGACTGACCAATGGGGCACTGAAAAATATCTCAATGACTATCTAATAGAAAAAGGTTTAACAATTAAAGCCCTGAACAGTGAATTGAATTTAAGCAGCCGTGCTGATATTAAAATACTCTGGCCAAGCGAAGAGGCATCTAAGAATAAGGGTTTAGGGGATAATGATAAATCTCAGGTTTCATTGATAGAATTTGCCGGCAGAAAGGTGCTTCTGTGCTCAGACATTGAAAAATATGCACAGCGAGAGCTACTCCGGCTGTATCCGGACCTGAAAGCCGATATTGTTTTTGTTCCTCATCACGGCTCGCTCAGTACGTTAGGTGATGATTTTTTAAGAAAACTCGATCCGGATATTTTGATATACAGTTGTGACCGAACCCAATACGAAAGACGATTACGTATAATTAAGAAAGATGATAGTGCCGAGTCGTTCTATACCTCTAAGCATGGAACTGTTGTTGTTTGTATCAACAGGAATGGCTTGATAAGCACTAAAACATTTGTGCCTTAGTAGAGATGTTGACATTATGGGCTTTACAAACCCAACGTAAGATCGTACATGGTCTGGCAATCGCCTTGTGTAACAAATTTCACACAATACGCAATAAAAAGCGTCACCTCATATGCACTACGATTTCGACTCTCCGGTTTCTTGCTTTACCGCTTGAGTTTGAATTGGAAGCTATAGGTTGGCTTTGTCCTCGGCCGGTTGCCTGAATTTTTTCTTCAGAAATTCCCTTTTTAACGAGGTATCTAACTACGGAAAGAGCGCGTTGAGCGGAAAGTTCCCAGTTGTCCTTCCATTTCGATTTTTTGATAGGATCTGTGTCGGTATGGCCGACAACATCTACTTGTTTGCTGGAGTATTTGCTCCGCAATACTGAATAAATATGGTCAAGCTCTGTACTGGTTGCTCTTTTTAATACGGCTTTTCCCGAAGCGAACAATATTGCATTCGGCAGTGTTACCGTAATCGTTCCTTTGGAAGGGTCGAGTGAAACATCATAGCCCTCTCCAAAGCCGGTCACGTCACCGGGTGTTTTGCTGCGTTCTTCAATTTGTCTTTGAAGCTCTTCGATTGTCATCTGATCTTGTGAAATGCGGTCGGCAAGCTGGCCTTTTTCTCCTCTTTCGCGTTCGAGCAGACCTTTTATGTTCTCGTGCTCGACGCTCAGGGCTTTATATTTTTTCTCCCAGTTGGTACAGCCGGGCAAAAGGACAAGTGCTGCAAGACAAGTCACCAGGGCAGCAGTTTTTTTGTTGGTAGTCCGCATTGTTTATCTCCTTATAATGTTGAGTTTATTTTTCCAGATTCAATGATCAAACACAAAACTCATGTAATCGCGAATCCAATCATGTAGAATAATAACAACAAATATACCTAAAGACAAGAATGGACCGTAAGGAATTTGTTTAATTTTTTTAAAAAACATTTGAAAACCCGCCCAGGTCAGTCCAAAGAATGGTGCTATAAAGAACGCCACCACAACGTAAACGGGCCCTATTACCGCTCCTGCGGCTCCCATCAGATGCACATCGCCGAGCCCCATTGCTTCTTTTCCGAAACCCAGTGTGCCGAAAATCCGGATACCCCAGACGATTCCGCAACCAACAAAATAACCCCACACACTGCCCAGAAGTCCTGCAATGGCAGGATGTTGTGAAAAACTCTCCCACCAGGTGCCTACTGCTGCAAATTCTCTGACTATCCAAAAACACCCCACCGAACAGATGATTATCGGAAGCAGGAAGACGATTTCCCTGCACGCCTCC
>CBDURK010000002.1:0-22657 GCA_965369645.1 uncultured bacterium
AACCTACAAAACCTACACCAATACTGCCTAACAGAATAGCACCGGGAGCAGGAATAACCGTAACGCTGATGTTATCCAATGCTGCGTAATCGTACGATAATTGATCGTTTGAGCCGCCTGGATCTTTCCATCTAATGCTGTGGATAGAGTTTCCAAGACCGGCGTACCAAGTTACTGGGCCAGCAGGATCATCGTTTGTGGGTGCGTCAAGTGAAAGTGAACCAATCACAGCGGCGGTATCATCCAGGGCCTCGATGATAATCCTGTCCTCGTTACCACCGTATATGAATGATACGTGCGTAACTTGAAATCCTTCGGCGAAATCAAAAGTTAATGAGGCCCATTGATTTTTAGCAGTGACGTCGAATACATTGTCAAGGGACCCCGCGGTGATCATTTCAGGATCTTCCCACCAATCAGTTGGGTTCATTATTTCTCCGACAAAATCGATATCGCCGAAGGGGGTAGCAAAAGTTCCACCTGTGAACTCATCCCCATCGAGAACAATAATAGTAGGCGCTGCGAATGATGGCGCCGCAAGTGCCAAACTCAATCCTATACAAAATATCATTAATTTCTTTTTCATCAGTTAAACTCCTCCTCTCACTTATCACTGTGAAAAATGAGATTCGCAAAATTCATTTTATGTTTTTTAAGGATACATATTTACATTTCTATAATACTCTTCGTTCGCTCCATTATTCTTTGTTTTGTATGTGGAGGGTCACAAAATAAGAAGCATATCAACCTTCTTATTACCTAAAGGAGTAGCGCGCTAGTTCCCCTTTACGAAATGAAGGTTAATATTGGTTCTCAGGTCAGGATAGGCGGGCCGCGAGCCAGTCGAACAAAAATAAAAGCTGGTGAAAAAGATTTGTTCTGCTCATAACTCAAAGCCATACATATCAATGCGGGTTTGTGTAAGGATGAAAAGTGCTTTATAGCGAAATTAAGAACTGCATTCGTAATGCGTATTGCGTGTTGAATATTGTGTTTCGGCCGGATTTTATCATGCATACTAATATAGAATGGAAAAGTTATTGTTCCGGCCGGTATTCCAGCTAATTGTGGGATAGAATGAAATCCACTTTGAACCGACTGCTGCGGAGCAGTCAGAGTTGCCAGCCAGAGTTTGCGGTCAATAACCAATGAAACACAAAGGAATCCTGTTAAGATTATAAAAACCGTTGAGTGAGGGGGGAAAGCCCTGGCGCCGGCGGATGGCGAGTTTGTAAACTCGGCGGGCGGGATTAAAATATCTGTCCCGATAGTCGCCATAGCGCAATTGTAAATTTCGGTAATGTTGCTTATTCCAGGTATTTCGAGGATGTGTGTATTTGGAACTGGGGAGGTAACAGTGAAGTTATCGCAATATGTGATTGTTGGTGCAGCGCTTACGGCCGTGGACGTAATAAGCGACACAAAAACAATCAGAAATATGCTATTCTTTTCTGTTCCCACTCCTCGCTCCTTTACTCTATTTGGAGATTAGCGCACTATCAACCAAGCAAAGTAACGTACTATTAATAAATGTGATAATCCTCCTCCAAAGAGGATTGTCCTTAATAGATTATTATTCTATCAAGTACCAGGACTTATGTCCAGAAGAAAATACCATTTTTGGGAAAATCATTTTGTTTTTTATAGTTATACCACCCTTGATGGATGAGTTTGTCGTTGGAATTATAGGGTTTTAGGAGAGGGTAAATAGTCGAAATACCCTTTTATACGGGTTTAAAAGCCGATTAGGCTGAGATTTGTGAAATTTCGTACAGATGTCCTTGACAGGCTTGGTGCAATTTATTTTACTGGCCGTAGTAGAGCCGAAAGTCGAATTTAAAGTGCAAATAACTTATCTCAAAACTTGAAAAAAAGCGAGATTGTATAGTTTCGCCCTTTCGCTTTAAGTATATTTTTACTTATTTTAACAGTGTTTTTCTTCTTCTGAGCCAGCCGACAAGGCCAACACCAATGCTGCTTAACAGAACTGCGCCGGGAGCAGGTATCGGATTGTAAGTAACTGTAAGCTCGGATGATTCCAATGTTACCGCCCACATGTCCATGTTATAAGTGTTCGAAGAATCAATATCCATCCATATATCAATATTCCCATCCATCAAATCTGTATATAAATCGGAAGAGAGGGACAAGACGGTTGTTGTCCATATATCATCGCCGCCCTGAAGAGTTCCTATGTTTGTGCCGCTGGAGCCGTTGCCAAATACGATATTTATTTCAGAAGGAAAGTCCACATCCCATGCCCTGATTTCCAATGTTGCTGAAATTATCGCCGAAGGTGTTGGTCCGGGCGGGCTAAAGGTATGTGTCCAGCCCCAGTCTTCATTCCACCAACGATAGGTGTCCGTTGAGGATGGCCGGGTGCTGTCGGTATCGATTGGGGTACTGCCAAAATATGTGTTTGCCTGGCTATCGGCCGAATCAACCATATCTGTAATTGTAATGCTTGCATCTGCGGGGCTGTTGACTGACAGCATCAATACTATGAATACAAAAATTGTTATGCACTTCTTCTTCACTTCTTTTCATCCCCCTATGACTTTGTTACTTCACCTCACCCAACAAAAAAGCAAAATATTATATGCTGGCTTTTATAATTTGACAGTCGGCCTACATGGCCTGTACTCATGTGTTACCAAGCCAAATTTGCAGATACCGTAAAAGTTAATATTTCTCCCCCATTTTCTTTTGAATTGTCTCGAATAAACTAACGACCAATCGTTAAGGTAATAATGGATAAGCTCCCCCCCTTGAGGAACAACTTTATTCTATGTTATTCTACCAAATTCCGAGCTGAATGTCCAGAAAAAAAAGGGGAAAACAGAAGGTTATGGGAAAATATTTTCCATAACGGAGAGTATGGTCTTGTGTATAAACAGCACTAATGTTCTTTTGTTGAAAGTCCGATATAAAAGCTTATTTCAATCCTTTTGCTGTTTGCATGTGTCATACCCGGCGGAACTGCTGAAAGCCACAATACATGTCTGATAAATCAATATATTAATCGCAGCTCTTTATCGCTGCGTTTTTTTCTGCCAGGCTTGCCAGCCCAATGTCTTCTGAACTGTCAAGCCCAGCCTGAAGGAGGTTGATGAATGTTTCTTCCACTCCCTATTCTCTGTTTGCAGTACTGCTAAACCATAAGTCTTATATTAACACATATTAAGTGCCTGTAAATCGGTGTAGAACCTGTTTTTACTATCAGGCGAACTACTCTTTTTCGTATCGGGGAATTCCCTATAGCAGAAGTAAAACGAGAGCGAAAGAAGATAAATATAAAAATGATCCAGCGAGGGGACTGAGTGCTGCTTTTGATATAACACAACAGTGGTATATAGGGCTTATTTATTTATTCGGACCAGTTCATTACTGACAGTGATTTAATTTCCGGGGCGGTCCAATACCCACTTGTGTGAAATACCGACAGTATTAGGCCAAAACTCAGGTACAGAGCAATTATCTTCCGTGTAGAGCAATATTCTGCTATCTGTACAGCCCCATAAAAAAGATTTTTTAATGAGCTGCTTATTAACAGCGTGAGTAGGGCTTAACGCGAGGGTCTCTGGGTTAAGTGCAGCCGGATATAAGACGATAAATTTTAGAGCTTAGAGAAGGTGCGTTTAAGAGAAGGACGGTGGTAAATTGTTTATTCGTAAGGTTTTATTAGCATTTAAGTTAGCTCTTGTTCTGGTGCTTTCTTTTGTGATTATCAGGACGGTGATAATACCACAGCACCCGTCAGGGATCTTTACTCCGGTCTCAGCAGTTGGTACCGAAAATATAAGTGCCAACCGGGCTGAAAATCCGGTGGAGACTGCGGTCAAAGACTATTCTGTTATCGCCGCTCAAAATATATTTGGTAGTGCAGATTCATCGGGTGCCGAAGATGAATCCTTACAGGTAAACAAGTTTGATGGTGTGATGAAGTTAGCTGAGGAGGAACTCAACCTGGAATTGGTCGGAACCGTTTGTGGCAATACGGCGGTGTCTCGTGCGATCATAATAAATACTAAAACTAAGCTGCTGGGCATGTACAAAACAGGACAGAGCATAGGGGATGTTCGTATTAAGAGCATAGAAGAGAATGCCGTCATTTTACTTCATAACGGACAACGAAAAATGTTGATACTGAAGAGGACAGGTAGAGATAAAAATAATACACAGATGCTTTCGCCGGCGGCTGTTAGCGAAACCAGCGAATTTGTAGGTGTTTTGCCGGGAAAACAATCTTTCGAAGAGACTCCGACGAAAATAACACATTTGGAGACGATATTAACCAAAGCGACCATTGAGCCTTACTTTGTTAATGACCAGGTCGAAGGACTTAGGATAACCAATTTAGAAACTATACCGATGGCAAAGGCTTTCGGCTTAAAGGAAGGTGACATTATTCGCCAGGTTAATGGACACCGATTAGTCAGTAAGCAGAAGGCATTTCAGATTATTAAAAAGGCAAAGACGCAGACAAATATGAGTATAGAGCTGTTGAGCGGCGGTGAAGCCAGGGAGCTATCATTTACTTTGCGGTAAGTCATTAGGAAATTCAGAGTGAACAGGCTAAAAGAAATGTCATTAAAAAACTTAAAAACCAACGAGCAAAGAGTACGGAAGTTGTTAACAGGCTTTCTTTGTTTTATATGTGTGTTTTGCATTCATTTTGCAGGCTGCGAGTCGGATTCCACACCTGTTTCGGTTCAGCCCCGGCAAGAGGGCATTATGCAGCCGAATGAAAACTTTCGTTCCGAAGATATTGTTGCCAGACAAATTGAGCAACTAAACAAAATGGATACGAATTATGCTGTCAAAAACAACTCAGGAGTTTTGACAGATTTTCCAGAGACTAAAACAAGCGGCAATATTACTGGAGACTCAAGGCATAGTTCGAAGCTTGCCGTTGACGTTATGGAAAACACTCCGCCTGCAGTAAAGACACAGGTTTATTCCTTCGGTGAACAGTTCGCTCAAAACAACGGGCCGGATATAGCTTCAGGGCAGTTGCTTTCACAAGGGCGTCCACACCTGGTAAATATGCCGGTACTTGATAAACCCGGTATGGCCGATGAGTTTATATCCGTGAACTTTGAGCAGGTCGATATTCGAACAGTTATTAAAACTGTCGGAGATATAACCGGTATTAATTTTATAGTAGATGACAATGTACGCGGCACTGTTACGCTGATGTCACCTACGAAGATACGCCTGGGCGAACTCTATGGGTATTTGGAATCGATTTTGGAGGTGCGGGGATATGCGGCTGTACCTGCCGAAAATCTTGTCAAAATAGTCCCAAGAGCGGATGCTGCAAAACGCAACCTACAGGTTCGAGTAGGCAGTAATCCTGCAGAAATTCCTAAAAGCGATTCTATTATCACCCAGATAATACCGTTGAGCTATGCAGATGCGACAGAGATCAGTCAAATCGTTCAGCCGCTTTTGGCTACAGGCTCACAGATGGCGATATATACCAGAACGAATTCGATTGTTATTACGGATACCAGTTCGAATATACATCATATTGCCACTATTATTCAAAATCTTGATGTAACAGGCTCTCAAGAACAGGTTGCGGTGTTCGGCCTGGAATATGCTTCGGCACAAATCCTCAGTGAGCAAATAACCCGAATAATGGAAAAACATAAATCTGCTTCTTCACAGACCGGGCGTAACCGAAATGCTCCGCAGATTGTGACAGGTATAAAAATTCTTCCTGATATAAGAACGAATTCTCTTATCGTTGTTGCCAATGCCCAGGACACAGAGACGATTGATGGGCTGATAAGACAGCTTGATATTCAACGTCCGATGGGCACTAACAACGTTCACGTGGTTTACCTTAAGAACGGTCAGGCCGTAGAAGTTGCAAAATCCCTGACAGCAGCACTGTCGAATTTAAAAATCGCCGGTGCGCTCGAAGCCACTCAGCAGGTTCACGTTACTGCTGATGAAGGTACAAATGCGTTAATCATTGCCGCTTCTGCGCAGGACTTCGAGGTTATCGCTGAAATTATCGATAAGCTCGATATTTTCCGTGAGCAGGTTTTCGTTGAGATGCTCATTATGGAAGTCGGCGAGGACGGCTTAAGGAAAATAGGCGTTGACTGGGCTACGCTTGATCAGTCGGTGGACGGCAGTGTCCGAGGTTTCGCAGCAACTAATTTTGGTCCTCGTGTGGATTTTGCCAGTGGGTCCCTTGAAGGGCTGGCGGTCGGACTGTGGAGAGGAAGCGGCGCTGGCGTAAGAATTGGAAGTATGCTGCACGCCCTGGAAAAGCAGTCCGGAGTTAATATTCTTTCGACACCGCATATTCTGACCTCCAACCACAATAAGGCCAAGATATTCGTCGGTGAAAGCAGGCCGTTTGTCATGCAATCGAAAATTACCGAAGGGGACCCTCTTACACCGACTGTAATAAAAACATACGAATACAAAGATGTTGGTATTACTATGGAGATAACTCCCCATATCAGCCAGGGTGGGCTTATCAGACTTGAAATTAAAAGCGAGTTCTCGAAGCTTATCGAAGATGTTACCACCGTTTCCTTAGATACTCCTACGACGGCTACACGAGAGGCCGAGACAATCGTTTCTATGAACAGCGGTTCAACAGTGGTAATTGGCGGCCTTATTCGAGATGATAAAATTACTATCGAGAAGAAAGTGCCTTTGATTGCTGATATTCCTCTGATTGGCGGTTTGTTTAGATACCAGAAAGACCAGCTTCAAAAAACGAATCTGCTGTTTTTTATAACACCCCATATTGCCGTCAGCCAGGAGGATTTGGAGCAGATAACCAGGGATAAGAAGAAGGAAATTGGCTCGGCATTGGAAGATTTTGAGCAAAATAACGAGTAGGGCTAATGATTTAATGTTTGTTACTGGCTTCGAGGAGGTCAATTGGTGGATAAAGAGCAACAAGGACAAGTCGCAAGCCAAAAGCACAATGAAACCCCGAACGGGCAAAAGTGTATCGGCACGGAGTCTAATTTAGTAAAAGACAGCAAGACAAACTCCGAGACCGGTGAGTATTTGGAAACTATTTCGCCGGAGCAGTTGAATCCGGAGCTTGTGAGGAAACTGCCGCTTGAGTTTCTTAAGAACCAATGTGCTATTCCGATCATTTTGGGAGATGGCCGGGTGGCAATTGCTCTTGCAGATGCACTTAATGTAGAAGCGTATGATGCGATTTTAAGCGTCTTAGCAGGAACACAGGAGGCGATAAAAGGGCTTTGGGAGCCGGGGCAGCAATGCAGTCGTATTACGTGTCCCGCTTCTGAAATAGAGAAGGCTATAAGTCGCTGTTACTATCATCAAAACGCTGCCGTCGGTAGCGATAACGATAACTCCGATGCGCAGGATTTGGTGGGCCAGGGCAGTGACTCTGGTGAGGCTGGCATTCAAACTCACGCTGAGGACCTGCTGAATATTGCCAACAAAGCGCCGATTGTAAAGTTGGTTAATAACATCCTCTTCCAGGCTGTACACCGCAGAGCCAGCGATATTCACATTGAGCCTTACGAGAATGAAGCTCGTGTGCGTTTCAGGATTGATGGAGTGCTGCGCGATGTGGTTACTTTACCGACACAGCAGATTGCGGCGCTTCTGTCACGCCTGAAAATCATGGCTAATCTTAATATTGCCGAGCGAAGATTGCCGCAGGATGGCCAGAGCCGGATTAAAATAGGCAGAGATCTGGTGGATATTCGAGTTTCAGTCATCCCGACATTGGGCGGCGAACGTGTGATGCTAAGGTTGCTCGATAAGAGCCGGGGCCAGTTGGGTTTGGAGCAGGTAGGATTTAGTCCTGAGATGCTTAGTTATTTTAGAAAGTTGATTAACCTTCCTCACGGTATAATTTTGCTCACAGGGCCTACCGGCAGCGGCAAGACAACGACGCTCTATGCCGCTCTCAATGAGCTTAATTGCGAAGAGAGAAACATTCTTACTGTCGAAGACCCGATTGAGTATCAACTTCCCGGGATTGGGCAAATGCAGGTCAAGCCAAAGATAGGCCTTACTTTTGCCAGTTGTTTCCGCCATATTCTCAGGCAGGACCCGGACGTGATTATGATAGGTGAAATTCGTGACCTTGAAACTGCGGAGATTGCGATTCAGGCCTCTCTTACCGGTCATTTGGTTTTAAGTACTTTGCATACTAATGATTCTGCCTCAGCCATAACTCGATTGATTGATATGGGTATCGAACCTTACTTGATTTCATCATCGGTTATCGCCGTTATGGCGCAACGTCTTATCCGGATTATATGCCCGCAATGCAAAAGCCCTTACGGACCGCAGGAGCAAATGATTTCACTTTGGAGCGAGAAAGAGAAGGCTTCTTTGGTCCGTGGGCAGTTCTATAAGGGAGCCGGGTGCGAGAGCTGCATCCAAACCGGCTACATGGGCAGAACAGGAATTCTTGAGCTGCTGGTCATTGATGACGACATCAAGGAGTTGACGACTAAACGGGCCGGTTCACATGTTATCAAGCAGGTGGCTGTTGAAAAAGGTATGAGTACTTTGCGGGAGGATGGATTACGCAAAGCGATGGCTGGTGAAACTACACTTGAAGAGGTTTGCAGGGTTACACAAGATAGTGTTCTCCATAAGGGGTCCATAGGACAAACAAGTTTAAAGGTGAGTGAACATGTCGGTGGCTGAGTACAATTTACAGGCTGAAAAATCCGTTTCGTCATCTCAGATGACACGGAGGAAAAACGACGACTATATGTCATGTATGGAGACTCGGAATAATAGTTATTCCGATACAAATACGAAGACGTTAGGGAAGGATATTTTCAGAAGGACCAGAACCAGGGATATTTGCAGAATAGCACGCCAGTTGGCCACGCTATTGCGTGCCGGTATGCCGCTTGTGCCTGCTTTATCAGCATTAGTCGAGCAGTTGCAGGGAAGTTCCGAACGCAAAATGATATGCCTGGGAAGCAGGGAAAATCCACTGGCGCTGGTTATGAAAGAAGTTTGCAACAGTGTGAATACGGGAAGCGCACTTTCGGATGCGCTTGGCAGGCATCCGGATGTTTTTTCAAATGTGTTCGTGAATATGGTCGCTGCGGGGGAAACAAGTGGAACTCTCGAAGAGGTTTTTCTGAGATTGGCGGAAATGCTGGAAAAACGTGTACATCTTACGAACAAAGTCAAGTCCGCTATAGCTTATCCGCTAATGATGTCGGTGGTTGCGGTAACAGTGGTAGTGTTCCTTTTGTCTTTCGTAGTGCCGAGCATAACGCAGATATTTCTTGAGATGGATCAAACCCTTCCGCTGCCGACGAAGCTGCTTATCTCAACCAGTGCTTTTATGAAAACATATTTTGTGCCGATTGTCGTTATGGTTTGTGCGGTTTTCTTTGGAATCGGAGCCTGGAAAAGAACCAAAGACGGGAGAGTTAGATGGGACCGTTACAAATTAAAAGTGCCTCTCTTTGGTAAACTCTTCCTTAAGGTGGAAACTGCCCGTTTGGCCAGGACATTGGGCATACTTCTTACAAGTGGCATACCGATACTTGGTGCTCTCGAAATTGTAAAAGGTATTGTCCAGAATAGTTTTATTGCAGGTGCTCTGGATTCTGTTAAAGACAGGGTTAGCAAAGGCAGTGATATCGCCGAAGCAATAAGAAAGACCGGACTATTTCCCCCTATCGTGATTCACATAATGGCCACAGGCCAAATGTGCGGAAATATAGAAAATGGCCTGATGGATATTGCTGATATGTATGACGACGAAGTTGAGATGACAGCTAAAACGCTTACCTCACTCATTGAGCCGGTAATACTTCTTATTATGGGTGCTGTTATCGGCTTTATAGTGTTGGCTGTTTTACTGCCAATATTTGAGATAAATCAGGTTCTTTAGAGGAGTACTGAGATTATGCCAAGAGTAAAGAAACAACGCTTACATAATACAGGTTTTACCCTGGTTGAGCTTATGATTGTGGTGGTTATTTTAGGTATGTTGGCGACCATAATTATGCCGAAGATTCTCGATAGACCCGAACAGGCCCGGAGAATGAAGGCCAAAGTTGATATACGCGGCATTGAATCGGCATTAGCCTTCTTCAAAACCGACACAGGACGCTTCCCTACCACTTCCGAAGGTCTTGAGGTGCTCGTGTCAAATCAGGGCATAAAAGGATATAACGCTGGTGGATATCTCGATAAAGTGCCATCGGATCCATGGGGTACTAAATACGTTTATATTTCTCCGGGAGTAAACAGCAGGGATTACGATTTGAAATCCTACGGTCAAGATGGTGAGAGTGGCGGCGCTGAAGACAATGCTGATATTGAAAGCTGGAACCTGGATGAATAACGCTGATAGTGTGGTGAAATAGGCGCATAGGCATGAAGACGAGAAAGCGGAAAGCATTTACTTTAGTGGAAGTTATTGTGGCACTGGTTATAGTCTCAATTTCTCTGCTGGGTTTAATAAGACTCCATCTGATAAGTATAAGTATGGCTGATGCGGCAGAGATAACTTCGCAGGCCGTTCTGTTAGCAGAAGAGAAAATCGCGGAGACCATGGCCCTCGGATACCCGAAAGAAGGAACCGCCTCAGGCACTGTAGAAAAAAATGCTCATAGTCTGCACTGGCAAACTGAAGTCACAGGCTTGCAGTCACCTCAGTTGGCCGAAGCTGATATTGCCGGGTTGCGAAAAATATGTGTCGAGGTTGGCTGGAAGCGGGGGAGTGGTTCCAAAAGTCTGCGAATGTCAACTTATGTTGCCGACAGGAGATTACCGTGAAAAGTAAATCCGTTAAATATAACGTTACGCCGTTAGAAGTAGGGGCGGTTTACGGACCGCCTCTGCGAATTCGACGTCGGCTTAGAGCCGGGTTTACACTGATCGAGATTCTTATGGCTGCTACAATAATCGTATCGATTGTTTCAATGGTTTACGGCAGCTATTTTGCAACGGCAAAATCAGCCGATGTGTACAAAGCCAGGATGGCTGCGTCCGGACAAACTCGGAAAGTTCTGAGGTGGATGGTCCGACAGATACGCTGCTCGTATATCGGCAAAATGACTGAGTACACAGAGTTGGCCGAGACAGATTCCAGTCGAACAAATAAAATCAGGAAGAGCCCGGTTATCTATTTTAGTTATGAACCGGACGCTCTCGGCAGTTGGGTTTTGTCTCTGGTAACTACTCACAGGCTTTTCTGCGAGGAGGGGTATGCGAATGGGCTCGTTGATATTGCTTACAAATTTGATAAATACAGCGGCACGCTTTATTTGAGCCAGAGGAACTTCGTTGGTACACCCAGGGAGCACCTTGAAGATAGAAATTGGCGAGAGCTTCTCGTAAACGTTGAGTCTGTAGAATTAGACTTTTTTGATGGTCGGCAATGGTTGCTGGAATGGGATTTCGAGCTAAAGAAAAAACTCCCCGTTGCAGTGAAAATTGGTATTACCTGTGAAGACGAGAATTTTCGGCAATGCCGCTATGGTACTATTGCCTATGTGGATTGCTCCGGTAACCAGGTTAGAGAAACTCTTTCTAAAACATTGGTTGGTAAATAATGAGACTGAAAACAGCATCAAAAGAACATAGTGGATTTGTGCTTATTGTTGTCCTGTGTATGGTCATCATGTTGGGGATTTTGCTGTTTGGATTCAACTATAAGAGCCGTACCGGCCTGCTTGCCGCCGATGACTTGCGAAAGTCCGAACAGGCACTAAATTGTGCAAGAGCCGGCCTGAATATTGCGATTGCTGCTGTCAGGAATAACGAAGACTTGCAGACAAACACGAAGTTAAGAAATCTGCTTTCGGGAGAAAATATTGTTTCTATCGATGAGGGGAACTGTTCAATAACTGTAACCGAAGAAAGCGGCAAGCTCAATATCAACCTGTTAAAAAATAAGAACGGCCAACTAAATAGAAATTTAATAGACCAGTTTCTTCGGCTTATCGATCTGCTGAATCGCGAGAACTTTGGCGATTTTCATATCAGTTATGAGCTGGTCCCTTCAATTATCGACTGGATTGACAGCGATGATGAGGTTACGTCTCTGCCCTTCGTAAAGCATGAAAATTCCGGGGCGGAGTCAGATTACTATAGTAGCTTGACACCTCCATATCGCTGTAGGAATAACTCGTTCGAGACAACTGAAGATATCCTGTTGATCAAAGGCGTAACACAGCAGGTTTTCGGCTGCTTACGGGATTTTATCACGGTGAGAGGTGATGACAAAATTAACATTAATTGGGCGTCAAAGCATGTAATCCGGAGCTTGTCGGAGAGTATGGACCCTGTTTTGGCTCAGATGATAATTGACCGCCGAAAAATTAAACCTTTTGGCAGCGTTACGGAACTGCGTGAAATTCCCGGTTTGACGAATAGTATTTATCAGGCAATTGAAAAGACTGTTACGGTTAGCTCCGAAAAACAATACTATCGTGTTTCTTCAGAAGGGACTGCCGACGGGCTTAGTCGTACGACAATTGCTATTCTTGCCAGAAATATGGAAACTGAAAATGTTGATGTGATTTTATACAAAGAGCTTTAGATATGCGCCGATTGCGTTATTTGTATAAAGATAAGCAGGAGAAGATATAATGGTTAAGCGGTGTATCGGCATAGATATTGGCCCTTTCTATTTATGTGTGGTACAGGTTGTGCGCACAGATGAGGAGTTCTGCATTGAAAAAGTCTTCGGCACACAAATACGTCGAAGTACGGACTCGCCTGAAGAAATGCTGAAGCTGCTTTTCAACCGATATGGTTTTGACAGGCGCGCGGATGTCGCGATTTCTATGCCGCATGATGCTGTTTTCTTCAGAAACCTGGAAACTGATACTGAGGGACTGGAACAAATCCGTGAACAAAATTGGTCTGCTCTGGAGCATAATTTCCCTGTAGGTGCGGATAAAATCGTTGCTCAGGAATATTCGTACCACCCAATGCCGAGTGGAAAATATTCTGTTCTTACCGCTGCCTCAGCAAGGCAATCGCTTCAGGAAAGACTAAACATCTTTACTGAGGCGAAAATGCACCCCTCTCTGGTGGAAGCGGCTATTTTTGCGGTTCATTCAACAGTTGCGGTAAATCACCCGGAAATCATGACCGGCCAGGCCGTCATTGCCTATATAGATGAGTGTTATCTTACCTTGGCGGTTACACGCAGCGACGATATTGTAGCTGTTAGAACTATTCCGATTATTACCGAATCTGACAGTAATATTGAGTCTGTTCAGGAGCAGACTGCCCAGGTCATATCCCGGGAAGCCCGGGTCACCTGGCGAAAAGTGTTCGGAGCGGATATCGAGAGGGACACTAAAATTTACCTGATAACAACCGGCAAATCCTCTGACCATCTGGTGGAGAAGATTGAAGAAAATCTGCACTCTAAAACCACAATTGTTGATTGTTATGCCGCGGTAGAAAATCTGACCCGGCACATGGTGGAGATACCGATATGTGTTGCAGAAGGTCTGGCTTTGAGGGTGTTGGTGCCTGAAAAAACTAAAGGTATTAACTTTCTCGAAGCATGCAAAACAAATGCCGCCCCGGCATTGAACCAGAGAAAAGAGTTTGTTTTTTGTGCAACACTAACATGCTTAATAGCCGTTTTCTTACTGGTTGGGCTGTTTACGCGATTGTCGCATTTGGAAGCTGCTTACGCACGCATCAAGAACGAAACCACAGAGATTTTTCAGGCGACATTGCCCCATGAAAAAAATATTGTAAATCCCCTTGTCCAGTTGGAGCAGAAGATTGAGTCGTTCCGCAAAGATTCCCGGCTTTTTACCTCTTTGTCTGATAGCGGTTTATCGCCGCTTGATGCTCTTTACAAAATAAGTGCGAACGGTTCTTTGCCGGAAAATATAAAAATTGATGATATATTGATAGCTGCCGATACAGTCAGGATTAATGGCATCTGCGATTCGTTCGAGCCGGTGTACCAATGGCAGCAGCTTTTACAGGAAGAGCCCGGCTTCACATTTGTTGACGTGAAGGATATACAAAAACAATCCAAAAGCGGTGTGGTAAATTTTACTATGCTGCTGTCTTTATCGACACAGGAGCCCAAATGATACGTTTAGCACAAAGAGAAAAATTATTGGCCGGAGGCTTGCTCGTTTTCATGGCGTCATGGTCTTTATTTACTGTCGCAGTCAAGCCGGCTCTTGCCAGGCTTGAGACGCTCGGTCGGGTCATACCTGAAAATCGGCAGGAGCTTGAAAAAGTTCGTGAGATAAGCAAAAAATATATCTTACTGAAAAGCAGGCTCGATAATTTACACACAAATATTGCTTCCCAAAATGAAACTATCGAGCTGCTGCCTTTTTTAGAATCATTAATCGAAGAATGCGGCCTTGCAAGAAATCTTGATACAATGAAAAGGGATGTACTGCAAATAGATTCGAATTACTCCGAGACAATTGTTGAGGTAAGACTGGAGAGCTTGTCGCTTGGCGAGCTTGTTGATTTTCTCCATAAAATAGAATCGTCACAGGTTCGGGCCCGAACAAAAAGTATATATATCAAAAGGAATATGGAAAACAAAAACCTGCTTGATTCGGTGGTTGAAATACACAGCGCCGAATTATCCCAAAACGAGTTTGCCGTAATGTAATATTGTGAATTCCAACACGCCTGTTTCCCGGCTGCCCCGCCAAAATCATCGATAATCTGCACAAAAATTTCTGCTATTGTAAGCAGGCTCACACAAGTTAAAGTTGTCTGTCCGGGATACGAGATTTATGTTATGATGACTGTGGATTTTTGTTTTGACGTTGCCGTTGGTTATAGGTATTTTATTAACTGAAAGTATGGTTTTTAGCGAATCGGCTGAACAAGGAGAATAATACGTCTAATAAGGGCCGAAAGGACAAATAGAATGTGGTATGCTGTTTCGATTGCCAGTGTTGTAATTGTAGGGTTGTTGGCTTTTTTCATGGGAAAAAAAATGTCTGCGCCGCCCAGGGTTGAATCGAAAACAACAACGTTTTTGATTAAATCCATCCAGGCGATTGCGGAATTAGCGATTCTGGAATACATAACCGAAGGTGTTACGGAGATAAAAGAAAAGAAGACTAACCTTATTACCGTTCGCTGGAAAAGGGGCTTATTGAGATATACGGCGAAGCTGAAAGTCGGTTTTGAGCTGGACCGGATGGATCACACTATTGACGATTCACAAAAGCTGATTAAAGTCGTCCTGCCGTACCCGAGAATCTTAAGCTGTGAAATCTACAACAGGAAATTTTACAAGCTGCCTTTGGAGAAAGCGGAGAATGTTCCCTGGAAGTACGACATAGTTGAAGATTTCAGTTCCGATGAAGTACTTGCACTTGACAATGAAGCCAGAAATAATGCGCTTCAAAATGTAAATGAATTCTATGTCCTTGACCTGCTTCGGGACAAAACCAAGCTTACCTTCAAGAAAATATTTTCTCTATCTTATCCTGAATACACGACAGATATATCTATTATAGATGAGCCGGCTTCCGAGGCCGCAGGCGAGCTTACCGGCCGGACAGCTTCCGAAGACCAGGTTTTTGATTCCGGCAAATAAAAAAAAACGGACGGTAAGGTTTTTAACGAAATAGACATTTCTTGGGATTGAGAAATAGCACTTTTCAAAGTTTCTTTTTTTATTTTAATTTGTTCCTTATTCTTTTAATATACTCTTATGTTGGAAAAAGGACTTATCCAGATTTATACAGGGGACGGCAAGGGTAAAACCACCGCTGCCTTCGGATTGGCACTTCGTGCAGCCGGGCAGGGAAACAAGGTTCTGATATATCAATTTTTAAAACCGCCCTCTCTTGATATTGGGGAGCGATTTGCATTGGAATTGGGTGCTGTCAGAATCAGGGCTGAAGCTATCGATATGCCCTGGGATATGTCTGAATCTCTAAAAGACGAGCAAGCCGTTGCGCGGATGCAGACCGCAATCAGTGAAGCCCTTGAAAGAATTGCTCAAACTGCCGAGAAAAAGTTTTACGATGTCCTTATACTTGACGAGATTGTATTTTGCCTTTCAAAAGGTCTGGCCAGATTGGAAGATATTAAAAGTATTATTGATAGAAAAGACCGTGCTGTTGAGATTGTTTTGACTGGCGCCGGTGCGACCGACGAATTAATAGACATGGCGGATTTAGTGACGGAAATGAAAAAAATAAAGCATCCGTTTGATAAAGGCCTGCCTGCCAGACGCGGCATCGAATTTTAAGTATGGATTTGAGGATTAGAGAACAACAAAAGCGTAAACGGGAGCTTTGAGTATGAGTCAAAGTGTTGCTGTAATTATTTGTGCCGCCGGGGCGAGCAGCAGGTTCGGTGGAAAAAGAAAGAAAGCATTTGTCGATGTGGCTGGCAGGGCGGTTTTTATGAGAAGCGTCGAGATTTTCTCCAGCAGGGATGATGTAAAACAGATTCTATTAGGCGTTTCGCCCCAAGACGAAGAGCTGGTAAATATCAAGTGGTTGCCTAATCTGAAGTTTTACGATACGACAATCTTCATGGGTGGTGATGAGCGTTTTGATACTGTCAAGAAGGGCATCGAGCTTGTCAAAGATGATATTGATTTTATTGCTGTCCACGATGCCTGTCGATGTTGTGTTACGGGAGAATTGATTGACAAAGTCATTGCCGCTGCCGCTGAAAAAGGCGCTGCCATACCGGCCTGCCCGGTAACGGCAACTATAAAAGAGGCACAGGATAACACGATAACCAGGACCGTTGATAGAGAGAATCTCTACGAAGCCCAAACCCCACAGGTCGTTGCGGTTGAACTGCTCAAAAAAGCATACGAAAACCTGAAAAATCTGGACCAAAGCAAAATCAGCGATGATGCACAATTAGTCGAAGCATTAGGCCAAAAAGTGACGATTGTGGAAACAGACTCTTCTAATATTAAAATTACCCGGCAAAGTGATATTGCAATAGCCGAAGCCATCCTCAAGTCCCGGCCCAAGCTTATGCCGAAAGGTCCCGTAGGCCCTTACAGTGAAGCTCAATGGTGACATTTCAATAGACTGGGATGAAACTCAAAGGAAATAAAATACATATTTATTAAAAAGGAGACTCAAAGATGAGAATAGGAATATTTTTGGAAGCAGCTATTGTATTAATGGTGTTGCTCACTGCGACAACCGGATGTAACGGATTGGATGAGGTGGTCGGCGGAAAGAAAGTGCCGTTGTTGTTCGAAGCTGATTTTGAGGATGATGGAATTGGTTACTGGAAGGCTACCGACCCGGCCGCATGGAAAATCGAATCCGGAAATGGCGGCAAGGTGCTGGCCCTGTACAAACAGAGCGAATATGTGCCGCAAGTCCGCTCACCTTTTAATATAAACCTTATTCGGCATGTGGTTGTAGGCAGTTTTATACTGGAGTTAAAGATGCATTCTACCACAAAGGATTACGGCCATCGGGATATGTGCCTGATTTTCGGGCACCAGGATCCGACTCATTTTTATTATGTGCACATTGCCAATCAATCCGATGCTCATGCGAATTCTATATTTATCGTTAATGCCGAACCTCGAGTATCTATTGCCCAGACGCGAACCGAGGGAACAAAGTGGGATGACGACTGGCATACTGTGCGATTGGTGCGCGACGCTGAAAAAGGCACAATTGAGGTCTTTTTCGATGACAGGCCGGAGCCGATAATGACCGCTCTGAACGATCGTTTTGACTGGGGCGGTATCGGCGTTGGCTCATTTGACGACACCGGCCAATTTGATGACATTCGACTGTGGGGTATTGAGCAATAATATTCCCATTTGCCCTGACATAAAGCCGTAAGATATCAGCTTGAGCAAAACCGTTGCCTCTGTTAGAATATTGCCTGCATAAAATTTGTACCGGAAAGAAAAAATGAAAATCAATTAATTTGAGGTAACAGATGAATGTACTGTTAATTGGTAATGGTGGACGTGAGCATGCGATTGCCTGGAAATTAGCTCAATCGAAAAACTTAACCAGGCTTTACATAGCACCCGGAAACCCGGGTACCGCACAATGTGGTGAAAATATTCCTATCAGTGCTGATAATGCCGACGAGCTTTTGGACTTTTCAAAGCAGAATGATATCGGTCTTGTCGTGGTTGGCCCGGAGGACCCTCTTGCCGCGGGTATTGTTGATAAGTTTGAAGCTGCCGGCATAAAGGCGTTCGGCCCAAGCGGTGGCGCAGCACAGCTCGAAGCGGATAAAGCCTTTGCAAAGCAGCTTATGCGGTCCAGTTCCATCTCTACGGCCGAGGGAAGATGCTTCGATAGATTCAGCGATGCCAAGGCATATATCGCGAGCAGGGACGAATCGGTTGTCGTAAAAGCTGCTGGTCTTGCTAAGGGCAAAGGAGTTTTTGTCTGTGATGACCCTGCGGATGGAATCCTGGCTGCCGAAAAAATGATGTGTGACGAGATATTCGGAGCCGCGGGTAACAAAATCATCGTCGAAGACAAACTGCTCGGCGAAGAGGCGTCGATACTTGCCTTTGTGGATGGGCGAAATATCTATGTTATGGAATCCTCGCAGGACCACAAGGCCATCGGGGACGGCGATACCGGACCTAATACAGGAGGTATGGGGGCTTACTGTCCTGCGCCTGTAGTTACTGAGGAGTTGATAAGTCATATAACCAATGAAATTCTTGTGCCCGTGGTTGATGGCATGAATCGTAACGGCACCCCGTATAAAGGCGTGCTATACGCAGGAGTTATGATTACCGGTGGCGGGCCGAGAGTTCTGGAATTCAACGTGCGATTTGGCGACCCTGAAACCCAGCCGATTCTTGCAAGGCTAAAAAGCGATTTGCTGGAAGTTCTTCTGGCTGTCTGTGATGGCACATTAGACCGCATCACCCTCGAATGGGACCAGCGGCCGGCTGTTTGTGTAGTGATGGCTTCTGGTGGTTATCCCGATGATTACGAAAAGGGCAAAAAAATAGTCGGTCTCGAAGAAGCTCAACAAATCGAAGATGTTATCGTATTCCACGCAGGCACCAAAGATATAAACGGGGATATTGTTACGAACGGCGGCAGAGTTCTGGGCGTAACCGCCCTGGGAGATACAATCAAGGATGCAAAGGAAAGGGCATATAGAGGAGTGGAAAAAATAACATTCGACGGTGCTTATTGCCGTCGGGATATCGCGGATAAAGCTATTAAAGGAAGTGGCCGTTGATTGTCGAATAAAGTTGATAGTTGGAAGTTTATAGGTAACTGACAAAGGACTAACAACTACGTATCCTGAATTGTGTGTCCTCTATGGTCCGGATCAAAATTCAAAACCTGAAACCCAAAGGTGTAATGCGATGGCTTGCAGAAGTCTTGATTCTGGCTGTTCTTCTATGGCTGTTTTTCATCCTTGCAGGCCGGGCTTTGTGCCATATTGCCCTGTCGCAGATTGCCGAGCTGACCAACACAAAGATAAAAACCGAATCTGTTAATTTTCACACGGATGGTTCGGTCCTCATTAAAGAGCTTGTCATCAGCCCCTATGAGAAACGAAGTGATGATGATACAATACTTAAAGCCCAAACAGTATATGCACGCTTTAGTCTAAGGAGCTTATTTTTACTGCGGCCGCGGCTGAAAGTTATTGATGTCAATGATTTTGCCTTCAACGTTCAATACGACCTGGATACGGGCTGGTGGAATTTGTCGGCACTTACTATCAAGCCGCCGAAAGGAACCTCCGGCAAAATGCCGCGTGTTCATCTCAAAGCGGGAACGCTGCAATACAGCAAGATTTCAAACGGACAGGTGGAAGTTGCTCTTTCGGTACCTTTTAATGCAATAATTAGGCTCGATGAGGAAACTCAAAAAGGCCATAGCTTTGAAATGACGACGGCCACAATGTTCCACGGTTATGGTAAAAGCCGACTGGCCGGTTTTTGGAGGCCGGGCTATATTGAGATTACCGGGGGGATTTCATCTGTGGATGTTCCTGAGCTTGAAATGGCCTGGACAATAGAAAAAAGCCTGGCTGCTGAACTGAAATATGATAGGGATAATGACTTCTCGCTGAAGCTGCGAATAAAAGGCTTGCGATCAAAACAAAGTCCGGTGCTGGACAAATTAGCGTTGGTCGGACCGGCATTTTTGGAGAAGTCCGGCCCATTTGCCGCTTTGCAAAAGTTTTTCAACCAGTATCAGCCTTATGGACAAATAGATTTTGATCTTGACGCATCAGGCAATTTAAGCCGACTTAGCGAAAGCACGTTGTCTGGTGAAGTATATTGTAAGGATGTTGCTTTTTGCTACTCCAATTTCCCGTACACAGTAGAGCATTTGACCGGCCGGATAGATTTTACCAAAAATAGCGTGGCTCTGAATAACTTGAGGGGCAAACACGGCGATGTTGAGCTTTTCTTTAATGGCTGGAGCCGGGATTTCGGGCTGGATCGGAAATGCCAGGTCAGGGTTACGAGTGATAATATCACCTTGGATAATGACTTGTATAGTGTGCTAAATGCAAAGCAGAAGGAATCCTGGTCTGCTTTTTCTCCGAATGGATTCGCAGCAATAGATTACCAGCTCAACCGGCGTTCACAAACCGACGAGGAAAGAAAATTAACTATCGAACTTCGCGGTACCGAAGCGGTATGCCGGCGTTTTCCTTATCCATTAAAAAATCTTACGGGCCGGCTCTTTTTCGAGCAGGGCAATATAAAATTTTCAGATGTGGTTTCGCGGGTGGACGAATGCAAAATAACCATAAATGGCGAAGTAGTAACCGATACCGACAATAACTCAGTATATGATGTATCGGTCAAAGTAAACAATGTCCCCCTCGATTCGGCACTCGGGGCGTCATTGCCGGAAGGACAAAGGGATTTGTACAATCAAATTCACCCAACGGGTCTGGCTGACGGCTTGATAAAGATTTCAGGCCGGAGTTCCGAGCCGGCTGATTTTACAGCCGACTTGTCTTTCGAAAAAGCTTCTTTGAAATCCGACCGATTTTCATCGCCTGTCTCTGATATATCGGCCAATGCAGTTTTTACACCTGAGATGATAACTGTCAGGGATTTCTCCGGCAGGTATGGTGATGGTTTGGTTTCGTTGGCCGGCAGAATATGGCCGGACCGGGAAAGCCGAAAATCACGCTATCAGTTGTCACTGAATTTCGAGCGGATAATGTTAAACGATGATTTGTTTAGTTTCGTCCCTGAATCGCTGAAAGAGATTGTTGACGAATTGAAACCACAAGGCAAACTTAATCTCGTTGTCGATTTGAACAAAGAAGACCCGGCAGCCCCGCCAGATTACAGGATAACTATGGATTGCCTGGGTGACAGCGCCGATTTTCCACAGCTTCCATATCCACTCAAAAACATTACCGGCTCCTTGTCGATAACAAAAGACAGTATAACTCTTAAAGATATTGCCGCAACTTTAGATGATAATATCTCGGCGACAGAAGATGACTCAACTATCAAGCTGAATGGCCGAATAGCTTTGGCTGACAATTCTTTCAGCAGTGCTCTTTTGGATATCTCGGCTAAAGATATGTTCCTCGACGAATGCCTGATCATATTCTTACCACAACACCTTGGGCCATTATACGACGAGCTTTCGCCCGCGGGCCGATTTGATTTGGATTTCAAAAATGTCCGGGTCTTGCCCGCGGATGATGGGCAAAAATCTTTTGATTTCAATGGTGACATCGTATTCAACAACTGTAGTTTCAAATTGTCTGATGCCGAAATCGAACTGGATGCAGTCCTGAAAATAAAAGGCTTATATAATACCAGCCGGGGCCTAAGCAATTGCCAGGCAACTTTTAATGACGGTACCCTCAGGATTCAGGGCAAATCTTTCACGAAACTGAAGGGGGACTTCTTATATGACCCTGACTTACGGCGTTGGTCAACCGAAGATTTAATCGCAGATTATTACGGCGGAAAAACATTAGGAAAGTTTGAGTTAAAACAACCGGCTGGAAAAGCTTCAGAGTATCTGCTGCAGGTGGTTTTTTACAATGTTGATTTACAGCAGTTTCTTTCGGATACAAAGGGCAATGAGGTTGCGGAGAACCGATATACAAGCGGGAGAATGGACGGTTCATTGAGTGTTAATGCTCTTATTGGTGATAGTTCATCACGCCTCGGTGTTTGCAAACTCTCAATGAGAGATATGCAGTTCGGAAAGCTTTCGCCCCTCGGTAAGCTTCTACAGGTAGTGAAACGGACCGAGTCGAAGGATTTTGCTTTTGACCAGATATTCATTGATTCTTATATCAGGCGCAATGACCTGCTTGTTAAGAAGCTCGACCTCTCAGGCCAGGCCGTAGCTTTTTATGGTTCAGGCCTGATGGATTTGAAAACAAGAAATGTGGATTTAGAACTCACAGCCCGGGGCCGGCGACTTGCCACAGACGATCCCTCTGTTTGGCAGTCTCTCACCGAAGGTCTCGGACGGGCCGTTATCAAAATGAAAGTTACAGGTGATCTTTACGACCCCGATGTTCAAACCGAAGCCTTACCCGTGATTGGAGAAACTCTCAGAATACTCGGAAAAAAACCAGATACACGTTAATTCATTAACCGCCTTAGCTCCATCGCTGCTGCGATGGAGCTGGGTTAACTGGTCGGTTGCATATCCACCAGTGGCTGTCATATCTGCGAATATGACGCCGGCCGCAGGATTATATC
>CBDURK010000003.1:0-21485 GCA_965369645.1 uncultured bacterium
TCTACTGCTATTTCATGGATTTTCAGCAGCGGCATCATATCAGCATGATACAGAGTAAAAGCCATGTTACGATGAAGCTCTTCCTCAAGCAGAAAAGAAGGCGGTATGCGTCCCCATTGTTTCTTTCGTCCCCCGATTTCAATTTTTCCATAGGTGGGATGGTCATATTCCCGCCATGGAATGAGGCCGTCACCCATAAGCACATACTCAACAAATTCGGCCTGTTGTTCATCCGAAGGCCTATCTGGCGTTTTATACAAGTTTCTGGATGTCCATAGTTCGTTTGAAAACGTCAGAATACCCCGTCCACCATAAAACCAATCAAGTTCACCGCCCCAGACTGTGTACAGTTCATCCCAAATAAGAATTGAGCTATAATAAGGAAGGATTTTCTCGCCCCGCTCGCTGATGAGTCGTAATGCTCTCTCGTCCCGGCCGTGTATCTCACCGCCTTCCCGGCCCGGACCTCGCAGAATCATTCCACCGGAATTATGATACGAATGCGCCGCGGCAATATTTGGGCGGGAAAGAACGAACTGGGCGACTGCCCGTGTTTCCGGTTGCGAGAATGGATATTCCATTGCGCCATATTGAACATAATTCGGCTGCCAATCAAATGCCCAGTTGCGATTCATATCATAGCCGCCACGCCGATCTTCATTGATACGGCCATCGCCATCATTGTCAATACCTTCACCTCCAAGCAGGCTATACTGGCCTCGCTCATCCGCCCCAACTCTTACCATAAGGTAGTCGGGGTAATCCGGGTGTGGTTTATACCGGCCGAAAGGGTCCTTGATACGCATCTGCGTGATAACATTGTCACCGTCAAGGTCGTCATAGTCATCTTCATCCTTAAGGCCATCCCGATCATCGTCCGTAGGTTCAAGACCTGTACGGGATGAGCGTGAAGAATAGGCGGCGTGAAACCAGAAATCGCGAGCATCGGGATTAATCGTCGGAACGAGATAAAACACACAGCGATCAAGCAAGGCCGTCACTTTCTCAAGCCTCCCGTACTGATGGCAAAGATACCAGGCCGTATAAGCTACTACTTCGCCACCCTGGACTTCATTGCCATGAATATTTCCGTCAATATACATTCCCGGCTTACGGTCCGGGTCGCCTACATTGCGAGATGTAACTTCTATGCACCAGATATCTCGGCCCTGAACGGATTTCCCGATAGAATAAAGCCGAGTGAAGTCGGGAAAGGCTTTGTGCAGCCGCGCTAGAATGCCTCCCATACCAGCATGGTCATAGAATCGGTTCCATGCGACTTCCACTTTCCGTTCATCAGACGCCCCCAATGCCGGGAATGAATGAGCGGCCGGATCGCTGGCTTTCGGTTTGCGATTTGCTTTTTTAGCATCGGCCGTGAAAGTCAGCGTTAAAACGAGATATAAAGAAACAAAAAAGAATATATAAGTTCTAATCTTCGACCTATTTTTCATCATAAAGACCTTCCACATTATGAAAGTCATCCATTGTTATTCTATCTGCTTTTTTCCAGATTAATAGTCCCCTCAACTTGCCCGGCCAGCATCGAGATAATATCAAAACCGATTTTTTTGCGGTTGGGAGCATAGATTATATAACGTGCCTCGACCATACCACCGCTTCCCGGGATTACAGGCAGACTGGTTATCCGAGTTCCGGAAAGGAAATGCTCATCGTCCAGCTCAATGACCAGCCGTGTCGGATAAACTTCTCGCGTTGTTTGACCATGTGCAAGTGAAGTAGGTAAGAAACCGGTGTTTTCCACCTGGATCTCGATATCATATGTCCCCTGGCCCAGGTGTTTAGTTTCGATTCCTCGAACGCCGATACGCGGCAAACGCTGCATAACCGTCGTCAGGAAATCAGTGTGCCTGCTTACAATTTCTTCGACCATATTTGCGGGTGGATTTGTGAGCGAAAAAGGAGCATACCCACCGACCTCTACCTTCCGGCCCGGAAAATCAGGATGCTCTATCGACTGCCATTGGATAAATGCCCGGGGCGCATGTTCATCAAACCATTTCAGCTCACTACGTTCGGTTTTATTGCGCTCATCTTTATCTTTTTTAGAATCCGCACTTTTTTTCTTTTCTTCATTGTCTTTGGCATTTTCTTTCTCGACTTTTTCCTCTTTTTCAGCAGACTCCGAAAGCTCCAGGGCAACAGCAGGACTCCACGGCCGGGATGCAAGTGACAATCGACCCCGATGGAAATACATCCAGTCACTGAATGTGCCGGGGCAGGAGGCAGCCTCAAGCTCTTTGCTCAATCCAATCGCTTCTCGATATATCTCGCCCATTACTTTGTAATAACCCAGGTCTTTCTCGTCAATCGCAGTCATTGGTTTTCGGCGACCGGGATCAGGTGCGCTCTCAGGTGTTTTCAGAAGATTATCAGCGGCACCGTAGGTAATAATAATCCCGATATTAGGATGCTCAATAACAAATTCGGCAAGCGCAAGCGTTTGGGCCTCACTGACCTGGTGTACGCCTGCATCAGAGGCGAAAAATTCGTAGTTATATGGAAAATTGCGATTGAAGTTAACACCACCGAGCCCGTCTTCGTTCCATGCCTCATCGTGGTCGTTATCGATACCCTCACTCAGGTAACGCCATGCGCCAATCTCACCTTTTAAACGGTCGGCTTCCATGAGCAACCTTTTGTCCGCCGGATCGAGAATATAGTCACCTTCTTTATCCTCGACACGCATCCAGGTGATAAGGCCATCTTCGTTAAGGTCTTCAGGGCCATCTTCATCCACAAGTCCGTCATGGTCGTCATCGACAGGTTTGTTGTTTGCACTGGTTTCGATTTTCGGTTCGATAAAGAATTGTTCGGCCGCGTCCGGATTAAGTCGCGGGATAATATAAATCGTTGTTGTTTCCAGAAGTTCGGCGATTTTGTTGTCCGTCCTGTATTGTTTTATCAACTGCTCGAGCCATGATACTGCTATCGAAGAACCTGTCAGGTCGTTACCTTCTATACCGGCCACGACCAAAATGGCGGGACGGTTTTTTCGATTTTCTTCAGCGCCCTTACCGACCTCTGCAATCCAAACTTTCCGCTTGTCTATTGACTGAGCTATGCTGTCAACTCGCACGAGATCAGGATATTGTTTAGCGAGAGATACCAGATGTTTCCTCAGAGATTTGTAATCGTAATACGTCGCGGGCCGGGCAGTTCCTGTCTGTATTGTAAACAGACATATTGTCACTAACAAAAACCAATATGGCTTCATTTTTAGTTGAATAATTGTTAAGGACATTTCACCGTTCCTCTACGAAGCTTTGTTGAATTCCTCCAAAACAAATATGAGAAACTCATATTCGGTCGTATCTGGGATACGACTTTGGATAGTTTCCGTCACATCAGGTAATTATATAGCATCTCGCCTCATTAGTCAAGCTTATGGTCTGAATTGCAGAGAATAAAGATTCGCATCCTTCATAACAAAATGGAGTCGAATTGGTTGATTTGAGAGCCCAGTCACATCAGTTCCTGAACGCCAGGAGGCGGGATGCTCAATATAGTTGCCAATCAGTTCTTCCGCATCGCCGAGTGAATAGCCGGGAATAAGCTTGCCCTTAGAATCCTGAATTTCAACTTTTATATATCCCGGAGCTGAGGTAGCAAAGTTGAGCAATAACTTTTTGCCTTTGAAGATAAATGTTTTCGTGGTCATGCTGCCGCTCTTATAAGGAGCATATATCGAAGTAAAACCATCCAGCCGCATCGAATAACGGCGCAGATGCGCAGTTGGCTGCGCATAGTCATGCTGGATGTAAATCGACATCTCGGCGGCACCGGTTTGAACGATATTCAGAGCGGGATAGTTCGAGCGGGAGCCCCAGTTTTGCAGGCCGATGCCCGGTCGGATAAACGCCTCCATAAAGGTCCTGTCATAAACATTACCACCGCGTGAGGTCATTAAAACAGCATCGGAGCAGTCTTTGAAATAATTGGGATTCACTTTTAACTGCGCAGCCTGTTTTTCATTGAGAACCTGTCGTCCGGGAAGAAAACGGGCGGCGACAGCCACATAAATATGTGGCGCGCGAAAATAAGGGTGCGTCTGGTTAGTATATAAGTGCTCAAGAATTGTGTCACCAAATGTCATTTGAACCGGGTCACTCCAATTCAAAAAATCCTTTGACGTAGATCTGCTGATAGTGCGGAAGCCGCCATAGCCTGTTTCCGTCCAGGTGCGAAAATAACAGAGATAGCATTGCTCACTATCAGACCAAAAGGCCACGTTCTGAGAATCAAATATCCCCCTGGTAAAAACGGCTTTTTCCCCAAGCTTTTTCCAGTGAACTCCATCAGGGGAGATATATGCAATGAGGCCGCTCTTTCTTGTGCCCCCCAGAGCCTTGAAACGCTCACTTGGCGACACATCCGGTCTGGTATCGAGAAAGGGGCTGAAATTATGATTGACCGGTGCGGCATCAGCCAGAATTACGTTGTTGGACGTTGAGCCATTGACGGTAAACAGATTGAGCTTGGGCTTTGTGATATGGATGCCATCCGACGATTCGGCATAGCAAGTGACTTCTCGGCTGCTGCCGTCTCTGCCGGCCTGTGGCAACCCTCTATAGTAAAAGCGGTACTTGTCCTGGTCCTTTATCACAGTGCAGTATCCACAGAAAGCTCCTTCCCAGGGTTGATCGAATTTGAGTACCGGCCCCTCATCATGCGGATGATGCAATATCAGATGTGCACCGTCAAGACGCTCGATAAGGTAATAGTCAATAAACAACTCACGATTCGAGCCAATGTCTATATAACCTGATTCTTTTGCAAAAGATGGTACCCCGGGTAAGAAGGAACCGATTACCCGCTGAAAAAGAATTATCAACAAAAAGTGTTTATTTCCAATCATTTCAGAGTCTCCATAAATATGATAAAATCATTATTTCTGAACTTTTACAGCTCGGATTAAAGAATTCATAAACTCATCCTGATGTACCAGTGTCACCTGGCCAAATCCCGCCTCACTAAGGTCATGGCTGTATTCATCGAAAGTATAAGTGCTGCCCTCTTGGGTATTGACAAGCATATTGACAGCGAACAACGCCCCGCCTTTCGGGATGGTGTGGGATGGGTCCATAACCACATCGCGTATTATCACAACGCCGTCGTCATTCAGAGCTTTGTGTATTTTCGTAAAGAGCGCTCGGTTTTGCTCTCTGGAATTCTGGTGGCAAATCGCCCCGAGCCAGGCCAGGTCTGCTCCATCAGGTAAATCATCAACATAGAAATCGCCCGGGACAAGGCTCACTCTGTCACCCAAGCCAGCTTCAGCAATACGTTGCTCAGCCATTGATATAACCGGCGGAAAGTCAAACAGCGTTGCCTTTGCCTCGGGGACGGCACGAAGAAACGCAATAGTCCATGTACCTGAGGCACCTCCGATATCAAGCAAATGGTTGAATTTCAACGGTTGTAGTTTGTCAACAACCTCAACGGCTATCGGCCCGGAGAAATTATGCATAGCACCGATAAAGTCGGCCTGGTCCGCCTCCTGGCCGCGAGTGCTCGGAATGCGTTCGACAGGTTTGCCGGTTTGTGTCACACCGGCTAGCGCGGCCCAGCGACGAAGACAATTAGCCTGATGACGAACCATAGGCAGGACGCTGTTAGCTGATTTCTCAGTCAGTAATTTGGCCACATCCTCAGGTACACTATAATTACTGCCCTGTTTGGTCAGAAACTCCATCGCTGCAAGTGCATCGAGTAGAATGGTCGTTGCCCGCAAATCGGTGCCAAGATCGTATGCCAAAGCCTGAGCGGTCATTGGCTTTTCGTGAAGCGGACTAAACACATCCAAATCTGCCGCAGCAGCCAGCACACAGGCCGGCTGAAATAAACGGGTCATATCTAAAACTTCCTCTGCAGTCCATTTTTCTGCCATCAGCATGTCCCCTTAGTTTTTTTGTCAGAATCCTTATCATACTCTATAAAACACCTCTCTTATTAACATATCAACTCTGTTTTATAAATACAATTTCTTCTCTCCACTATCACCCTCATATTGGATAATCATTATCAATTGAAATTTCGGCTTAAAACAGGAATTTAAAATGCTATTATTTTACCTCGTATTTGAAATTTAAGAATTTCCGACGATAAAGCCAATCACGGTAATCGATGAAAGGGAAATATGAATGAGGAAAAAAATAAGCCTATGAGTTGTCGAAGTTTTATGTCGGGTGTTGGGGCGGCAAGATGATTGCCGGAATGTTGGAAAAGCACGAAGGATATCCACTCTACCAGCCATTCTTGGACGGGAAGCAGCAGAAAGAAACACCAAACTCACATGGGACGAGCTAATCCGAGAAAATAAAAGGCTCGAAGTGGATTTCACTGGCCTAAAAACCTGAGTGAAAGCAGGCAAGCTCTAAAGCTACTCACCTGACTGCCGTTAACGAGCGGCTCTTTCGACATCCGACCATACACGTAAAAAGTTGTCGGAACAAATCTTCTTTATATCCGCTTCAGTATAACCTTTCTTCAAAAGCTCATAGATAAGGTTCGGATAGCAGGAAACATCTTCCAAGCCAACAGGAAGCTGGCCTCCAACACCTTCGAAATCGGAACCCAAACCGACGTGCTCAATTCCAACCAGCTTCACAACGTGATCTATATTTGCAACAACATCTGAAATATCAGCATCACCAAGCGGATTCTCTTTCGCATATTTGTTGTAGTACTCATCTCTTGCTTCGCCTTGAAGATTATTAGCTTCAATATATTCTAATATGTTTTTTTTGCGGTTCGCATATTTACTGTTGATTTGCTCATTCACGAACATAGAACCAAAAGTGATTTGAATTATCCCCCCTTTTTCAGCCAACAGCTTTATCATTTCATCGTCCATATTACGTTCCCAGCCCGGTGTAAAATAACGACAGGATGAATGTGTAGCTGCTACAGGTGCTTTTGAAAGCTCCATTATCTGGTAGAATGTTTTATCTGAAACGTGTGAGACATCTACGAGCATCCCCAAACGATTCATTTCAGAGACAACTTTCTTGCCGAAAGGACTTAATCCATTCCATTTCCGCTGCTCATCATAAGAGGAATCGCAAATATGATTGCACTTTGAATGCGCCAGGGTTATATAACGGATTCCACGATTATAAAAATATTTTATATTATCAAGATCCCCTTCAATCGGTGAGCCGTTTTCCATTCCCATAACAATGGATATTTTACCACCACCGAATTGTTTTTTCACATCCGCAACCGACCCGGCCATAATAAACTTATCAGGCCAGGTTTGAGTCAAGCCTTCTGTTAAATCAATTATGTGTTCCGCAAAATCCATGGCTCCGCCTTTGTCTTCGTATTCAGCGGGAACATAAACAGCCATAAAGACGACATCGAGACCTCCCTGCCGCGCTCTTGGATAGTCAAATTCTCCTTTTTCAGTTCTCTGTGAAATATCCTCCATCTTCTTTTCCAAACGATAGGGTACATCCTGGTGAGTATCAACAATCATATATTTCTGAGCTATCTCATTAGCCTTTTTTTTCATTTCAGCATCCGTCATAGTTTTAGCCTGTTGTTGACAGCCAATAATTAAAGCCGCCATTACAATAATAATCCAGGGAATTATCTTAATGTTCTTGTTCATAATTTATCTGCCGTATAAATAACTATCTTCTTTAATACCAACATTACTTATCTAATCACTACATTACTTTTCTGATAATATTTTATGCATTGCCTCTATAGAGGACAGGTAAATTCCGTTGGAATAATTGGTCAAAATTTGCATAGCCGCAGTTTTATCTCTTGCATATAACCGGCGAGCAGCCTCCTCAAGGGGTTTTTGCAAATCAAAAGCGTCATTCTCGTTTTCCATCGCAAGAGCTTTCACCTCAGCGATTGTATTAATCGAAGCACCAGAAAGCTTGTTGCGAAAGTTGGAGAACATCCAAAATGCCTTTAGCGGCTCAGCCTGAAATGGACAATTGAGCTTATCATTAAAGAAATCCTTCGACGGTCTTTGTGATTCCAGGGAGAAGCCTGCGGGAAATTCAGAAATTCCAAAATGATAAGGAATATAAAACGAAGTTCGAGGCGAAGAAAGGCACATCCAGTAAACCAAACCGATATCCAGAGGCTTATCCTTTCGCAACTGAGCAACGAAACTGGTCTGAGTGCCATCACTGCAAATGGGGGTGCCGCTTTGTTGCGGACTTCTATGCGGTGATGAAGCTTCAATTATTGTTCCTTTGTAGTCGTGGCGTAGAATCTGCATAATATCAGCGACACATACCTTGCGTTTTGGCATTACTGAAAACGGCAGGTCCGGGCCGATCTTGATGGCTTTGGCAGCTACATATCTCAAGCCGCTCCACTGCCGGCCAAAGTTGGAATAATTCGAAGCGGAATCAGGGTTCGAATAAACGGCGGCGAAATCAAACGGCCCATCCTCTTTCGGATTATACCAACCTCTCGAAACAGCATATTTGATTATATCTTTCGATGCCAGGAAGCTGTTCTTATTAGAAAGGTCGATCCGGCGTATCGTATATGTGTTGGCCACCATAGCAATCTCATTGTCACTGACGCGCTTAGCCATCCAGTGCTTGCCGTTAACGACACAGAAAAGCCATCCTTCATCCGGGTCACAAATGATATATGTCCGGCCGGAGTCAATGTAACCGAATCGCTCCACCAGCTTTCCAGCCAAGAGGACACCTTCACGTGCAGTTTTAGCACGCTGGGCTACCAGACGCCGCAGCATATAGCCTATTCCGCCATCAGTAATTTCAGCTTTATCTTCTCGCGAAGGACAGTTGTCCGATGTGATACTGACACCCCATTCGTTGAGATAGCTGTCGGAGAATAGCATTCCCGGCATTTCCGACCAGATATAAGCCCATGTTTGCCTTACCTGAGCTAATTGGCCGCCGTTGCGAAGCCTCACTGTTTCTCCGGATGGGTGTTTTTTGCGTGGGATTTTGTGATGATTTACAATTTGAGGGGAACCATCGTCTTCGTTGTGAGCCATAAGAACACACCCATCGACCGAAGCTTTTTTACCAACCACTATGGAATAACATCCCTCACATTTTGCTCCGAGTATTGCCAAACAGAATACAAATACGGCAATAACGAAAAATAATCTAACAACTGTTTTCTTTACAATCATATTTACTTTCCTGTCAAATTAGTTGACTATTTTGTTCACTTTCGCTTGAAGCCACTACCACGGCACAGGAAGCATCACCTGTAACGTTGACTACGCTGCGGCACATATCCAATATCCGCTCCACACCCATAATGAGGGCTATACCTTCCAACGGTACGCCGATACTTTTAAGTACGATTGCCAAAGTAATTACTCCAGCCGCCGGTGTTCCTGCTGTACCAATGGAAGCCAGCACAGCGGTAAGAACTATTGTCAGTTGTTGAACCGGAGACAGGCTCAGACCATATACCTGGGCAATAAACACGGTAGATACCCCCTGATAAAGAGCAGTACCATCCATATTTATAGTAGCTCCCAACGGCAATGCAAAGCTGGCAATTTGCCCGGGGACACCTAAGTTTTTTTCGGTACATTCCATGGTTACAGGTAAAGTAGCCGAACTTGACGCAGAGCTAAAGGCAATCAACTGGGCTGGACGAATACCTTTGAAAAATGCTCTTACTTTTTGTTTACTGAATATTTTGATTGCCAAAGAGTAAACAACCACAACATGAAGAACAAGCCCTACTACAACTACAAAGGAATATTTCATAAGAACAAAAAGAACATCCAACCCAAAATCCGCAACCACCGCGGATATAAGGGCAAATACTCCGTAAGGAGCAAGCTTCATAATAATATGCACCATTTTAATTACTACGTCATTAACACCCTTGAAGAAATCTATTACAGGGCGGCTTCGTTCGGATGAAATTAAACCAAGGCAAATCCCTGACATCAAAGCAAAGAAAATAATCTGCAGCATCCTGCCTTCAACAAACGCCCTGATCGGATTTGTTGGAATAATATTCAAAAGAATATCCGTGATTGTTGGTTTTTTAAGGGCCGCATCAAATGGCGCAACTGACTCTGCTCCACTGCTTTGGGTCAGCTTTGTCCGCGTTTGCTCTGAAAGACCCGCCCCTGGCTTTAAAGTATTCGCCAGAAGTAAACCTATACAAATAGCAATGACTGTCGTACACAGATAATAAGCCATTGTCTTGACGCCGATACGCCCTAACTTCCTGATATCGTTGAGACCGGATGTACCCACTAACAGAGAAGCAAAAACCAGCGGTATGACAACCATACTAATCAATTTAATAAATACCAGGCCGATTGGTTTTATATAGCTGAATACAAAACCAGAAAAGCCCAATTGACCGGCAAGCATACCAAAAAGCACACCTGCCACCAATCCTATCAAAACCTTGGTGTATAATTGAAGTTTTAGCAATTTCATTAGTAATACCTGTAATACAGGTTTCAAGTTTAAGAAGATAATAATAGAGAAAAAACCTCAAGTCAAAGGAGAACACTCTTAATTAGTGGTTCTGTTTGTTAGATAGACGCCAGATATGACCAATGCCGTCCCGACTACAAGCGAGATGGTGATTGGCTCCCGCAGGATAATAAAAGCGCAAAGAATAGCAAAGACAGGAACGAAATTAATAAACAAACCGGTTTTCGTCGGGCCAAGACGCTGCACGCCCTGATAATACCATACAAATCCGATGACCGTTGCAAAAATACCCAGATAACTGATACATGACCAGTCAAGCATTGATTGATTCCTGATATTTTGGAATAATCCTTCAAAGCAGGCGGGAACAAACAAAGCGACAGTCCCGACTATGGCCGAGTATGACACAGCAGCAAGCGGGGAAAGGTTTCTCATAACAGCCTTGCCTATCAACGAATAAGCAGCCCAGGTTAGGACGCAGCAAAAAAAGTAAAGTTCCCCCCAACCCAGACCTGTCTCGAATATCCCGTTTATATCTCCTTTTGAGATTACTACCATTGCTCCGCATATGGAGATGATAATTCCAAGGGCCTTGATAAGATTGATTTTCTCTTTTAAGAAAATAGCCGAGAAGATTGTTATGAATACCGGGCACGTTGCAATTATAAGTGAAGCCCGGGACGCCTCGATTATTTTGAGTCCTTTGAAGAACAAAACGTTGTAGGTGAATATGCCTGTCATCCCTAACAGAATAACCTGTATGATTTGAAACCTCTTCAGTGCGGGCAGCTTACCTTCAATTTTCCAGGTCAATAATATGAGCAATATCGAGGCAATTGCAAATCTTTGGAATGCTATTGAAAAAGGCCCAACGTTTTGGGAAACAACCTTACCCGCAACAAAAGCGCCTCCCCAGAACAGTGTCGTAAATAATAGCTTTATATAAATCTTCATAGGAAGAGCGATATTTCATTTTATGCCTTGGGTATTCCAGCCACTGTCCATTTAGGGCTATTTTGCCATTATAAATAGTTGAGGAATATAAAAAATTATAGAGGCGTTTTCAAGTTAATCAATCACTTTCGGCAAGTTGTATCAGCTTCTCCACGGACGAGTTCTCTTGATATTGGCCATTGCTGTTTTCGCAATATTAGCATCCTCAGCTATCTCAAAATCAAACATTCCCGCAAGGACATGATCGGCACCGTTTTCAAAGGCGTATCGGAAAGCATTTTTGGGTGGTATGGCACCGGCAGCCATGACCTTGAAAGCTATCCAGGGTTTCTCTACCGTCTTCATAAAATCAGTCACTTTCTGAGGATTGTTGCACCAGTAACCCGGCACTTCTGCAATTACATTCGTCAGTTCATTCGGCTTCGGTGCAGTGGGATAGTTGTGATGGTGGAAGGTCTTGATATAAAAGTCCGCATCTATTTGATTCCTCTCACACTCCATAATTACCTTTAGATCGTGCGCCCCTACACCTGAAGGTACTCCCTGGTCTTTTGCTATTTCCACAGCCTTTGCAATCATATCAATTTTACCTTCAGCAGCAAGGCTGTCCCCCCGCACACCCCAGAGATAGATTGCGTCGGTTCCCTCATCGGCAAGCATGCGAACCTGCTCTCCATAGGCTTCCAATTGCCCCTCGATGGGAGCCGTCGGACATATAATCCATTTTATCTTTCCGCCCTGTTGATTGCGGTATTTCTTCAGCGTGCTCATGATTCCGGGCGCTGTATGTATGACGAGCGTATCGATTCCGTTGGCCTCGGCGACCGCCATAGTTTCATGTATTTTCTCCTCCGTGTTATAATGCGCCGTCAGATTATAGACGTATTTCAGGTCGCGGCTGTGGGTAAAGTGCGTAAGCAGATTGCCTCCTAATAAGAGACGGCTTACACTAAGCTCGCCTATTCTTCCCTTTGGGAAACCGGCCGCAGGGGTAGGTCGGTTCCGATTCAAAGGCTGTTTTGACGTGCCCTGCGCAAGTGTCCTGTCTGAGCCCATTTGCATTGATAGTGCGCCCCCGGCGGAAGTTAAGAGTGACTTCTTAATAAACCTTCGACGATTAAGCCATGATTTCATGGTCGTCCTCCATTAATCTAATTATTCTCTAAATAACTATTACAGTTATTATACCCATTCAGGACTTTTTTTTCAAACTTAAGATTAATTTGGAAAGCTCAATTTATTCAAAGGGTCAGTTCTTCGCCTGATTTCCTCTTTATCGTTATAACCATCCCCGTCATCATCAAGGTCGCTATTATCACCAACACCATCGCCATCGGTGTCCCGCCACTCTTTTGAGTCCAATGGAAAAACATCCCAGGGAACCGATTTCGCCCTGTCCACTCCATCCCCATCAATATCTAATTCCTCATAATCGGGGACACCGTTTTTATTCCAATCATCGGCAATACCATCGCCGTCATCGTCGGCATCAAGATTATCGCCAATCCAATCACCGTCTTTGTCCCGCCACTCCTGTGGTTCCAAAGGAAAGGCATCTTCCTTATCAGGCACACCGTCTCCATCATCGTCCGCATCGAGATTGTTTGGCCTGCCATCCTTGTCAATATCCGGAGGCCCGGCCTGAGTAACAAGAAATGCAATATCCACAATAAATTCCGGAACTTCAAGCCTGTTGGCTCCCGCCGATACATCAACCGTTTTGAGAATCGCAGCGTTCTCAGGACAGTACCAATATCCTTTTGCAGCGGCCGGAATATCAAAAGTAATCCTGAGACCCTTGAGCGGCTTAGCGTGGTCGCTGAAGTGATGCAGATAAACGCCGGCACACTTTTTTGAGGCCAGGCCATAAGCACGAACGGCATCAGGCTGCGAAACTTCCACATCAACCATACGAACATCTTTATCGAGGTAATACGCAAAATCCTGCATAGCCCTTACATATTCCCTCTCCTTCGGTCCGAGCCAGATATTCATGAAGTGGCCATCCCTGGCATAACTGGTATTCCAGAAAATAAAGACAATTTCATTGAACAAGGCTGTCCAGTTTCGAATGCGCATTCGCAGCGCCGAACGGTCATCCCATACACCGCCAACACCTGCTGGTTGAGGTTTGCGCTTATTAATATGATTGCCCTGCTCACCGACTACGACCGGCATATTATATTTCTTCCAGTTTCTCGCCCTTGAAGCAGTAATTGCATCCGATTCGAACTCGTTCTCTCTTTGATACCAATGCGGAGCATTAATTTCGATTCCGTCAAGCTCCGGCCGTTCCCAGCTTGTTGTAACCGGATGATGATACGGGTCAATCGATTTGATATAAGGGACCATGATTTCATACCAGCGGTCGTCGGCCTTCTGCTCGTTAAGAAATTGCCAGAAATCCACATAAGCCCCCCACCGATCAACGCTGTACTTTATGAACATCTTTACTTTCGATAAGCCTGTTTTATTGTACGGATCATCGTTAAAAACCTTTTTATATCCGAAAATTCCATAAAATATACCAAAGCCATACTTGCGGGCACAGACGAGTAATTCATCTGTCATAATGCCTTCCTGGACAAGGTAATTGTCCAGGTCTTCATAAAGCTGGTAGGAACAATTCTGTTGCGAGAAGCGATAAAGGTTGAAACCGCATTGTGAAAAACGCCGGAAATACACATCTGCATTCTGCGGATTCTCAGATGGGCCGCGCACAAAAAGAGGCCCGGTCGGTAGAGGCGGCGGCTCTTTCAAGTCGGTCCGAAAAGGCCCCTCCATTGAACATTGGTCCAAAACAGAGCCGCTGCCCGAATTGTCACCCCAGCAGTCCTGAAGCCCGATAGGAAAATATGGACTACCATTGTCGAAGACTAATCGAAAAGGATTTGTCGGATGCCGCCTGATGAATCCCGGGTTGGGTCTCCGCCCTTTCACACAGGTGAACATGCCACTTCCTGACACATTTTGGCCATTTACATCTCTAAACACAAAATTGTATTTCCATTTACCAGGCTCCGAGGGAGCAAATCGAGCCTTCCACATATCTTGCTTGTCAAAGTCATAACTTATCTGCTGCCGCTCTCCCCTCTCGGTCTTTATTGTTCGCTTATTGATTGATGGCTCCGACGAAGAGCCGTAGTGGAATCCACCAACGCGCACCTGTT
The DNA here is from genome assembly GCA_965369645.1 of uncultured bacterium. Classification (GTDB taxonomy): domain Bacteria; phylum Planctomycetota; class Phycisphaerae; order Sedimentisphaerales; family Anaerobacaceae; genus NIOZ-UU13. The sequence goes on from CBDURK010000003.1 coordinate 14,570, forward strand.
TTTTGGAAGGAGAAGTAAAGATAACCTCTATGGTAACATCGAAGAAAGGATTAACATATTCATTCTCATGTTTAAAGGATATCTCGAACACTTCGTACCGTGGTACTGCCTTCGTATTTTGGCTGTATTCCACTTCGAGATTTGGGCCTTGTGCCTTCCATACTCGATCTGCCTTTACGGATTGGCAGGAAGTTGAAATCATAGTCAGGAGGACCATACACTTTATCACAATAACTCTATTTACCATTGCTTTGTCTCCTATTGCCTGAACACAGGCTTTGCCTTGCTGTCCAGAAGAAGCGTGTTTGAAGGTGCTTTCCAAACCCAACACAAAGGATCTTCGGTACGAATCCAATCTCTTTTACTCTCACACTATATGAGGAAAAATGTCACTTACAGAAACACAGAATTACTTGAAGTGAAGTCTGCATTATCATCCTTTAAGCCACAGGTCAATCGGCCTTTTAACGCCATCAGCCTTAAACGGCAATTGAATCTTGCCGCCTACTGCCGCCGACTTATAACCGGCAAAGAGCACCTCCTGCACTAACCGGCCATCCTCTCCGGTCGCCTGCGGCTCTTCCTTGCCGCGCACACACCGAGCAAAATGATGCATTTCCTGTGGAAAACCATAGTTCCACAGCTCTTCGAAAACCGGATAAGTCCATCCCTTGGTCGTAGGGGCTTTCTCAACCGCATAGCCATAGCCATATTCGCTGTAAGTAGGCAAGGCATTGCCCATATGCAAATCAGCATAAGTAACTCCGCCGTCTCCATACACCTCGATACGGTCCTCCATGCCGCCCCTCCGGGCCCAACTATCTTCAATCACACCAACTGCACCATTTGCAAACTCGAGAATACATATAGAATTGTCTTCACCTTTGGTCTTGTCGCTGTGAACGTGCGTCGCCATCTGGCAATATACAGTTTTAATCTGAGGCCGGCCAAGAAACCAATAGCAAAAGGCAATCCCGTGACAGCCCATATCCATGAAAACACCTCCGCCCGATTTTTCGACATCCCAAAACCACGAAGCGTGCGGGCCGAAATGCTTTTCCATCTGTTTCACCATATAAACCTTGCCAAACGCCCCCTGGTCGGCCATTTCTTTGGCCTTCACATACTTGGGTGTGAAAAACAGCTCCTCAGCATACATCAGCAATACGCCCTTGCTCCGGCATGTTTCAATCATCAAATCCGCCTCTTCCAGTGTCATACATAGAGGCTTTTCACAAACCACATGCTTGCCGGCATTGGCAATATCAACTGTCATCTGTGCATGCAAATTGTTCGGCGCCGCAATCGTTACCATTTCAATATCTTTCTCAGCAAGCATCTGCCTGTAGTCGGTAAAGACCCGGCTTATGCCATACTTGTCCGCCAGCTTTTTGGCATTGCCTTCTGTAGGAGAAGCAATTGCAACAACTTCCGCCTCTTCAGGCATAATCCGAAACGATTCGGCATGAATTTCCGCTTCAAACTGCGACCCAATTATCCCGACTTTTACTCTTGCCTTGCTCAACATATAAATCTACCTCCTTATTGTTCGAATCCTTAATTTCCAGTAAAACAAGATTTATATTTAGCTACAACGTCCATCCCTGTCGATATTCATAATGCAGATACTTATTCGCTTCCGGCAGATTGGTCACCTTGAAGTTTTTGCTGTCCCAGTTCAATCTCCTTCCGCCCATCCGAACCGAAACCGTCCCCAATAAAACCGCTTCCGTCAAAGGCCCCGCAAAGTCAAAGCCAGAACGTGTCGGTGTACCGTGTTTGCAAGCCCCAATCCACTCCTTGTGATGACCAATTGAGCGGGGCAGCGTCTTTGGCGGCCTTTTGTAGGCCTTCATTTTTACCTCAGGTATCAATCGCGGGCTGTTACCGCCCCAGCCTTCGACATACATCTTGCCTTTGTCGCCTACGAAAATCAGACCGTCCTCACGCGACAGTTCCCTATCATCATCCAACTCGTCCGGACGAGCTGGTATCATCCCGCCATCGTACCAGTGCAGCTTTACGGCAGGCATACCCTCACGCGCAGGGAACTCATAGTGAACCGTACAAGCCAGAGGCAAAGTCTCCTTATAAATCAAAGTCGAGCTGGAATATACACTCGTCGGAGCGCCAAGTTTCAGTGCGGAAAAGACCGGCGCCAGATTATGAATGCCCATGTCTCCCAAGCCTCCCGATCCAAAATCCCACCACCCTCGCCAACTGAACGGCACATAGATCGGGTGATATGGTCGGTATGGTGCAGGCCCCAGCCACAAATCCCAATCAAGGGTTGAAGGAACAGGCGGGGTATCCTTCGGCCTCTCAACCCCCTGGGCCCAGAATAGCTGGCCGTTATGAGTCGGCCTGTCGGACCAGGCGTGTATCTCGCGCACCGGGCCGATTGCTCCATCCCATATCCATTCATTGATAAGGCGATTCCCTTCAAACGCCATACCCTGGTTTCCCATCTGGGTTGCGACACCGGCCCGGCGGGCTGCTTTGGCTATAGCCCGCGCTTCATATACCGTCCGAGTCAGGGGCTTTTCGCAATAGACATGTTTTCCCCTGTTGATGGCAGCCATCGAAGCGACAGCATGATTGTGGTCCGGCGTGGCAACGACAACAGCATCGATGTTCTTTTCCTTTTCAAGCATCTTTCGAAAATCTTTATATCGCCTTGCCTTCGGATATTGTTTGAAAGTGTCCGCCGCTCGCTCCCAATCAACATCACAAAGAGCGACAATATTTTCACTGCTCACGTTGTCAATGTCCCATCTTCCCTGACCCCCTACTCCTATGCCGGCTATATTGAGTTTTTCACTCGGGGACACATTCCCCGAACCTCCTAACACATAACTCGGCACAATGGTAAGTGACGCCGCAGCCGCGGCAGAACCACTCATAAAAACTCGACGGGAAATTTTACTTGTATCCTTGAAGGTATTACCTTTCTGATTCTTCATATCAGTAGCCCTTAATAAAATGAAAACCAGCATTGACAAAACAACCAAAGCTTCAACCCTGCTCCGGAACTTTTGAAAATTAATAATACCTGAATTGCCCCCCCGCTTCCAGTGAGTTTCATTCAATCTTGCCCATTCCCTGAGCTTTTGTAATTAAAAGGTTTGCACATGGCCTTTGAGCCGGCCGTAATGTGATTATGGCGTTAGATACTGTAAATGGAATTCAGCGTCGAAAAATCCCGGCACCTAAGAAATAACAAGCTCTTATCTGCATATACAGCCACGACTTACAATATTTCAAGGGAATCGTGTATTCGACTTTTCGGACCAATAAAGTCTATTTTCAATTAAAGTGCAATTATATCGTTGCCGATAACAAAAGAAGTTAAAAAAGTTTTTTCTCCCCTCCGGAAAACATCGGGTAGCAGCTTGTTGCTCGATGTTTTCTTTTTTTATTAATGATACCAATTCTCCCTATAAGCTCGGAAAATATATGTTGTAGTTTTGTCTATACATTTTTTCCGCAGCACTTTTTGTACTTTTTTCCGCTTCCACAGGGGCAGGGTGCATTGCGGCCGACTTTGGGCTGTTCCAGTTTGATTTGCTTTACTTTTGGTTCGCCCTGAGGCGCCTGGGCCGCGGCACGCTGCCGCTCCGCCATTGCGAACTGACCGACCTCGTCATGGCTCGTTGCGCTTACATTCCAGACACTCCTTGCCCGGGCGCCGGCTTCGAGGTGAATCTTGAAGATAATATCCGTAACCCGGTCCTCGATACCGTCGAGCATCTCATCGAACATTCGGGAACCTTCGCGTTTGTATTCCGTTTTGGGGTCCTTTTCCGCCCAGGATCGCATCCAAATGCTGTCTTTCAGATGGTCCATCGCATAGAGATGGTCCTTCCAGGTAGTGTCGTAAACCTGGACCAGAACATATTTTTCAAGATCACTCAACTCGGCACGTAAAAATTCTTTTGCTACCTCAGACAGCTTGTCTTTCACTTCCGAGCCATCGCCGGCCAGGTCGTCCTTAGTGAAAGAGGACTGGAATCTTTCATTCGCCCAGTTCACTAAATCCGCAGTATTCAGACTGCTGATTTTATCGCCCAGTTCCTCCTCTAATTGCCCGTTGTAAAAGCTCTCACTTAATTCGAGCAGTTGTTTATGCAAGTGGCGGGGTTTGGTGTTTTGTATCCGTTCGATAGATAAGCCTGCGTTATATTTTTTGTTGGCCCAGTCGGCAAGCGACTCGAACGCATATACATTAGCACCCTGCGGGCCGTAAACCATATTCATCGCGAATTCAACGGGATACTCAATCTCTCTTTGTTTATATTTAGCCGCCGTTTTTTCTTCGAGCTGTTCACGCATTTGCGATTCGGTAACGTCTGCTAATTCTGAGATGTCCAGTTTTATATCGAACTTGGCCCGTGCCCACTCGGCAAAGGTGTTTAAAGAAAAATCATCCTTAAGGAATTCGACTAATTGTGAACAATCTTTTTTGTCGATTTGTACGGCAGCGGCTTCGATTAATTGTTCCTCTATTTCTTCAGGTGATTGATGCTTAATTTTACTTTGGCTTAGACTGACCTGGAACGAACTCATAGCCCATTTACACAGTCCGTTAATGTCCCACGTCCGCGGCTCACTATAGTCCTCAAAATATTCGCCCATCGAAAGTGATATATCATTGGAGGCATTGTCCTTTGCCTCCTGTCTTATTAGTTGTTCGATTTCATCGGCCTTTGCTCCACCGATATCAGATAGCTTCAGGTCTATACCGAGGTTGCTTCTCGCCCACTCACAAATGCATTTATAAGGGTAGTCCTTGCCGAGCATGGCTTTGCAATTCATCGCGATTGTAGAGTTAATCATTTCCTGAATGACTTGTTTAAGCCCTTTTCCTGCCAGGATCTCACGTCTGCGAGAGTAAAAGATTTTCCGCTGGTAATCCATCACCTCATCGTATTCGAGCAGGCTTTTGCGTACCTCGAAGTTGCGCTCTTCAACCTTCTTTTGTGCTTTTTCGATGCCCTTGCTTATCCTCTTGTGGTAGATTGGCTGACCCTCTTCCCAGCCTATCCAGGAAAGCGCTTTGACAGTCCACTCAGGCGCAAAGATTCGCATTAAGTCGTCTTCAAAGCACAGGAAGAACTGGGTGGAGCCGGCGTTACCCTGCCTTCCTGTTCGTCCCCGGAGCTGATTATCAATTCTTCTGGCCTCATGTCGTTCTGTGCCCAGTACGTGCAGCCCGCCAAGTTCCGCTACTCCCGGCCCAAGTACGATATCAGTACCTCTTCCGGCCATATTTGTTGCGATTGTTATATTACCGCGCATTGTACCGTCCCGGCCTTTATGCTGCTGACCGGCTTTGGCGACAATAAGAGCTTCTCTTTCGTGATGCTTGGCATTGAGTAATTCGTGCTCAATACCGAACCTTTTCGCAAGAGCCGCCGACAGCGACTCGTTCTTTTCTACACTGACCGTCCCCACAAGGACAGGCCTGCCTGATGCGCTAACTTCATTTATCTGCTCAACTATAGCGTTATTTTTTTCGCGTATCGACTGATATATTGCGTCATCCTGGTCGTCCCTGATGCAGGGTTTGTTGGTGGGTATTACAACAACATCGAGTTTGTAGATGTTCATAAACTCTTCAGCCTCGGTGGCTGCGGTGCCGGTCATTCCCGCTATCTGCTCGTAGAGCTTGAAGAAGTTCTGTAGCGTAATAGTGGCAAGCGTCTGAGTCTCTTCTTTTACGGTAACAGCTTCTTTTGCCTCTACCGCCTGGTGCAGCCCGTCGGACCACTGCCGCCCCTGCATCAAGCGGCCCGTAAATTCATCAACGATTACGACCTTGCCGTCCATAACAACATAGTCTTTCTCCCGAACAAAAGTGATGTGGGCCCGCAGACTCTGTCGTATGAGTTTATCCCAATCATTATTTGCCCCCGTATAGAATGAACCCACTCCAGCTATTTCTTGTGCAGCCCCCACTCCTTCATGTGTAAGATTAACCGCTTTTTTGTCATATTCTACTTCATAATATTGTGTAGTGCCTTCCAGTCTGGCTTGGGAGTCTTCGTGTTCGTTCTGGCTTTTTTCGATTGCCTTGCGGGCCTTTTCAATTCGCTCACTGTCCTTATCTTTCTTTGAATTTGACAGTTCACCCTGAGCACTGGCTATCGCCCGCTCGGACGCATCAACTTGTCTTTTGATTCGGTCATAGGTGCTTTGCAGACTGAGCAGCTTCCTTGCGACCTGGTCGGCTTTTTTATATTTGGTAACATCATCGAAGGCCGGGCCGGATATGATTAGCGGTGTCCTGGCTTCGTCAATCAGAATCGAATCAACCTCATCGATTATTGCGTACTCCAAATTACCCTGAACCATCTGCTCAAGTGACGTTTTCATATTATCGCGAAGATAATCGAAGCCGAATTCATTATTCGTACCGTAATTTATATCACAGGCATACTGGCTTCTCCGCTCTTCGCCGGCAGTGTCCATATCCGCTTGAATCGCGCCAACAGTCAAACCTAAAGCACGATACACCGGCTCCATCCATTCCGCATCACGCTTGGCTAAGTAATCGTTGACAGTAACGATGTGAACCCTTCTTCCGGTCAGATAAACGAGATATGACGCTAATGTTGCTACCAGAGTCTTACCTTCACCGGTAGCCATTTCGGCGATTTTACCCTCGTAAAGGACTCTGCCACCGGCAAGCTGTACGTCAAAGTGACGCATCTTGACATTTCGCCTTGCCGCTTCGCGAACAACTGCAAAGGCTTCAAGCAGGATGTCCTCGGGCTTGGTTCCGTCTTTTATAGCGGCCTTGAACTCGGCGGTCTTTGCCTTCAGCGCCTCGTCGTCAAGCTGTTTCGTTTGCTCCTCGAACTGTTTTGCAGGACGCGCGGCTTCTACATAGGCTTTTCCAATCCGTTTAGCACGC
>CBDURK010000004.1:0-20403 GCA_965369645.1 uncultured bacterium
CCCTGGCACTTCTGAGAGCCAGGCCAAAGACCACGGCAAGATAAGCGGCGCATACACACCAGTCTATGAAGCTCAAATCGGTCATGAAGTTAAGAACCAAAAGTAGAGACAAAACCAGAGAGGTTTCCAGCATAATAACATTTCTTATCTTACAGAGAGGCGCCTGGATAAGTCAAGGCATAATTGGGATATGATTGATATGCGGCCCATTTCCATGTCCTCGAACATGCAGAAATAAGAGGTTTTGGTAAGATTGGGCAGTTATGATTATTTTTCGTCCAAGAGTATTGTTTTCCCCGTTACCAAAAAGGTGTTCTTGTGCACTTATATATAGATACTATCTTTTTTGATAAAGGTAAGGCTGCAGGAGAAAAGAGATTAATTATGAAGAGTTTTTTAGAACAATGAAATGTTTCATTGAGTATTAGTATTATTGGGTGGCAAGTGACAGGTTAATTTGGAAGATAATGACCGAAACCTTGAATTACCGATAAAAATTTGGTATCATGGAATCGTCAAATATAAAGTAATGTAATAAAATTGATGGCAAATAAGGAATTCCGAATTACATTACCGACTATTTAAAAAATGTATTTAATTGCAAAATCCCCATGCCGATAAGAAGCACATGTTAGTGATTCAATCCTGTGGGTGAGGGAATTATTATGCCGAAAAGGATTTTCATATTTTTATTGTTTTGCTTATTTGCCATAAATAATAATCATGCCCGGCCCTTAAAACAACCAGGGCTCCGCAGTTTCATTATTGTATTGAAAGAGCCCTCTCTGAGCAGGAGTGCATTTGATGAACGTGGGAACTCTTTATATAAGGGAATATCTAAACGTGAGAATCGGCATGTCGAACACATGCTGAAGCGTCGCAGGAAGCTGCGAGAGAACCTAAGCAATTTTGAGAATCGGTTAAGAAAACTTTCTCCTGACATCATCACTCGTCGTCGATTTACCGGCCTTATAAATGGTATATCTCTGGAGATGCCGGGTAGAATCGCGTCAAGGATTCGGTCTCTGCCTGAAGTATTAACGATAGTTCCGAACCGGAAATACAATCAGTTGTTAACTAAAAGCAATGATCTAATGAATGCACCACGAGCATGGCGGTTCAGAGGTGGCCAATCGAGTGCCGGACAAGGGATCAAGATCGGTATTATCGACACGGGGATTGACAACACCCACATAATGTTCAATGATGAAGGATATGAGCTGCCCAACGGATATCCGCTTGGTGATACGAATTTCACAAACAATAAAATTATTGTGGCGCGCGTTTTCACCAAGGCCGGCGATTCAACTCAAGATTCGACTCCCCGTGACCGGAATGGACATGGAACACATGTCGCATCCTGCGCGGCAGGAAGTTTGAATACTCTCTCGCCTTTGGGATTAATCTCAGGTTTCGCACCTAATGCATATTTGGGAAATTATAAGGTGTTCACAAGTGAATTTACGACATTAGGGCAAATCATTGGCGCACTTGAGGCCTGTGTGGAAGATGGCATGGATGTTGTGAATATGAGCTTAGGTTCCGAATCTTATATCAATACCCTTCTGGATCCCGAGGCCCTGGCAATTAAGAATGCGATAAAGGCGGGAGTGGTCGTCGTTGCTGCGGCAGGTAATTCCGGTGCGACAGAGACAATCGGAGCTCCGGGGCAGATTCCGGAAGTAATCACGGTCGGTTCTGTGACAAATTCTCATAACGGCGAGTTTTCCACCGGGGCGTCAATTGCGATGATGAACGTATATGCTGATGGGAGAGAAATCTTAAGCGGTGAAGAAGTAGTTTTAGGTCCAGATTTGGATTTTTTCTCACGACCATTTCTCGGACGCTTTGAACTTATTGACGCTGATAATTATGACGGCCGCAGTTTCGGGGGCGATCAAGATGGCCTGGTTTGTGAGAGCTTGCTTGGTGGTTCAGCGGAGAATAAATGGGTTTTGGTTCAGCGTGGTATTTGCACATTCACATCCAAAATTGACCGTGTGCAGGAAATTGGCGGCTGGGGTGCTCTGATCTATAATAATAGGGATGCAGAAGAGGGCCCAGACGAACCTCTTCTCGGTCCAAGCGTTCCCGGCACGCAAATACCTTCATATTTCCTGCCTCACAATACCGGATTGTCTATCAAAAATGCTATTAAGAACTCAAGTATCGTGGAAATTGAATTCTATGCCGCTACTCCCTTAGAGAGAGAGCAAAGCCCTTTTCAATTAAGTACGTTTTCTTCTTTGGGCCCTTCTCTTAGTTATTCCGTAAAGCCCGAAATAGTTGCGATTGGTGAAGGAAGTTATGCGGCAACACAGAACGACTTTCCAGGTGAATTCCAATTTGATTCCTTCGAATACACTGCATTTGATTTGTCGGGCTTTAGTTTCAGTAATGGAACCAGCTTTTCGGCGCCCCGTGTGTCAGGGGCCGCCGCCCTCATTAAACAAATGAATCCCTCATGGAAACCCGAAGATATCAAATCAGCAATAGTTATTTCTGCTGAACGACCATTGAATATTGCTTCGATGTCCGGGATGGAACGGGGAGGGGGACATATTGATCCGGGCAAAGCCATGAATCTTCCTTTGATCATAACGCCATCGACTATAAGCTGGGAAAATTTGCTGGTCGATGGCCCGACTGAATCCGAGAGAACTGTCCGCTTAAGAAATGTATCGCAGCAGCTTCAATCTTTTTTCATCTCAATGGAATTATCGAACACAGAACGAATAGAATCTGTCGATATAATCCCCAATCAATTTGATTTAGCGCCATCTGAAAGTATCGATGTCCTGTTAAAACTGAAATTCAATCCCCCATCGCAGCTCGGAGAGTTCGAAGACATAAGTGGTGATGTTATCATCGATATGGGTGGTCAGGCAGAAGTGCTGCGCGTTCCTGTGTGGGCGCGCATTATGAATGTTCCCGCTTCCGGGGGAAACGTATTATTAATTGACGATGACGGCAGCGATTCTATCGAGAATCAATATATCGAAGCAATTAATCTTGCAGGTTATGAGCCAACTTTGTGGGACGTGAACGCACTCAAAGCTTATCCATCTCTTGAGTATATGCAGAACTTCCAGGCGGTTTCATGGTTTATGGCTTCTACATCACTTAACGCCGTTACAGACAATTTAGTGCTGCTATTGAATTATCGAACTCGATTCAATGTTGAACTGACGCGATATTTGGCACAAGGTGGACGGCTGCTGATTTCAGGTATGGATTGGAGCGACCAACAGGAACATACTCCGTTTGGGCAACAGGTTTTACATATTTTAGGGTTTAGGCATGATCCATTTGTCAGTTACTCAAGCACTGGAGAGATTTTATCTCAGGAAACTACATTGGATATTTCTGAAATAGCCGATAGTCCTATCGGCGAGGGAATATCCGGTTTGAAGGTCGAATTCGATGCAACCGTTCCGAATATGACGGATATTTTAGTATTGGACCGTAGTAACTTAGCAAAGCCGGCTCTTTTCACTAATCAGAATCCTGAAGACGTGATTGGGATTACCGTGGAGACCGGCAGTTATCGTGCAGTGTTTTTTGCTTTTGCTCTTGAGCGAATTTCAAATAATGGAATGGACATGATTATGAAAAACAGTCTTGACTGGCTGGCGGAAGGCTCAAAAAAGCTCTTATCTATTCACCTGGTTGAACCTGAAATTCAAAACGATAACAGTGTCCCTTTGACAGTTATGTTAACACTTGAAGGAATTAATTTTTTAGTCGGTCATGATGTTTTTCTTAACGATATCCCCGTGGAAATAAAGTCAATCAATATAGATGGAAGTGTTGAAATTCTTGTTCCTGCAGGATTGCCCCAGGGGATTTATGATATTACCTTACGATCTCCTGATGGTCAAAGCACTATTTTATCAGAGGCATTTCAGGTAGAAAACCCAGTTTGATTGCAATCATTTCATGGCGGTGCCCGGTGCTGCTACAGGCTCATCTATTAACTCCCGGATTCTTTCGGCCAGGAACTTTTCGCTTTCTGCGCCCTGCCAATTGAGTTCGCCGTACCACCAATATCGAACGAAGCCATTTTTATCGATAAGGTATATGCTGGGCCAAATATTGTTTGCCCATGAATTCCAGGCAAGGCTGTCATTGTCGATGGCGATAGGATATTCCATGCGAGCGTTTGACGCCTTGTCCCTTACCTTTTCGATATTTCGCTCCTGTTTTGTCTCCGGCCTGTGGATTCCAATTATGGAAAAGCTGCTTTTGGGAAACTGTTTGTACCAGTCGTTATAGTAGGGAAGTGTGCGGATGCAGTTGCCGCAACCGAATGCGTAAAAATGGACGACTGTTACTTTTCCTTTTAGTTCAGAGAGTTTGACAGGTGACGAGTTAATCCATGTATCAAGTTCGAATTCGGGGGCTTTACAGGCGACAGTTCGAACCCGAGAGAAATTAAAAGGACGTCCCATTAGCATTGTAAAAGTATTCTGTTGATAGCTATTCAAAACGGCCTGGATGTTCCTTTGAGTTTCGGCTTGCAGATTTTGGATGTAGGCTGCTCTTTGTGACTCGGACCTTATATCTACGTTGTTCTTTAATGAAGTGATTTTGCCATAGGATATGTTTAACAGCGTTCGGATTCTGCCGGTTTGCTTGGGCGAAAGATTCAGTCTGAGGCCGACCTGGGGCTCAAGAATTACATCGATACCTTTCGCTTGCCATACGAGCTGGTTCAGCCGTTCCAATTGCCGGTCAGAAAGTATCCGGGCGAGTTTGTTGTTGAGTTGATTAATAAGCGGAGCGGCTTCTTCGTTACGCTTCTGTGGCAGCAAGTCACGCAGGCGCCACAGGGGCAGGTCACTTTCAGAAATTACGTTCTCTACTTCATTAATCTGGGCCGCTGAGAGTCCCAGCTCTCTGTGAACTGTTTTTGACCGCAAGAGACTTGTAATAGGGTGCGGAATAGGAATAATCGTTTCCGGATAAGATAGTATTTGCGCTGTGGAAGTAGTGATGTGAATCGAAAAAAGCCAGAAAATCGCAAATATCGACTGCAAATGTCGAATCCTACTTAAGGACAGAGACATTTTAGAACAGTTGGGCGGTAGTATTGCTTTTGATTGAACCATGTTTACATTCTACCCATTAGGCTTTTGTTTCTATCTGCATGTGTTTTTATACATTAGCCATTTTCACTTAGACTTTGAATATATACTCTTTAAAAGCTTTCTATGTTCAGGCTTTGGTTAGTATTTGATTAGGAGAATCTTGTCCGTTAGACTACTATGTGTGCTCATTGGAATCTTACTGCTGTTATAATAAATCATTCAGGAGGCTGAAGAAGCTTAATCTTTACAAAACTTATTGTCAGATTTGTTTAGGAGAATAAAAATGTGTCGGAAAATTATCGGAGTACATCAAATAAAACGTGTGACCCTTAAATGGATATTGGTCTCGGCCCTTATCTTTAGCTTCTGTTTCGTAAACCCGGAAACTGATGCGAAAGATATAAGGATGCAAGGTCCGCTGCGAGTTTTAAAGGGGAATCCTCGCTATTTTACAGATGATAGCGGCCGGGCTGTCTATCTGACTGGCTCGCATACATGGTCAAATCTGGTGGACATTGGCCCGAAAGACCCGCCGCCGCGATTCGACTTTACAGCCTGCCTTGACTGGATGCAAAATCTGAATCACAACTTCATCCGAATGTGGACATGGGAACCGGTGACCTGGAACACAAAAGCGAACAAGGAGAGCAAGCTCCATACATCCGCACCTCAGCCCTGGGCGCGGACCGGCCCGGGTAAAGCCATTGACGGCAAGCCGAAGTTTAATCTAAAGAAGTTCAATCCCGTTTACTTTGACCGGTTGCGTCGTCGTATTTCAGCGGCCCGTGACCGTGGAATCTACGTTTCGGTAATGTTTTTTGAGGGCTGGGCAATGCAGTTTTCAGCCGGGGCGTGGGAAAGCCATCCGTTTCATCAGCAGAATAATATGAATGGTATTGATGGAGACCAAAATGAAGATGGTAAAGGACTTGAATTTCATACCCTGGCCAATCCGGAGGTCACTGCTTTACAGGAAGCCTATGTGCGCAAGGTCATTGATACGGTCAACGGTTTCGACAATGTGTTATATGAAATTTCCAATGAAAACCATCCACCGTCAACGCAATGGCAATATCACATGATTCGCTATATCAAAAAGTATGAGAAAAGTAAACCCGAGCAGCATCCGGTTGGGATGACGTTCCAGTATCGCGGGGGAAAAAATGAGACTCTGTTCAATAGCCCTGCCGACTGGATTTCCCCAAATAATGATGGCGGCTATAGGGACAATCCACCGGCTGCCGATGGTCGGAAAGTTATTCTGAATGACACCGATCATTTATGGGGAATCGGGGGAAATCAGGCGTGGGTGTGGAAGAGCTTCCTCAGAGGGCACAATCCGATTTTTATGGACCCGTATGATGGTGTGGTTCTCGGGGAAAAGTTTGACCCGAAGTGGGAGCCGATTCGAGTCAGTATGGGGCATACACTAAGGTATGCCGAACGGATGAATCTGGCAGCAATGCAGCCACGCAATGACCTCGCCTCGACGAAGTATTGTTTGGCGAATCCCGGCGTGGAATATCTGGTCTATAAGCCTGCATCTGATGAGGCTTCTATCACTGTAAAGTTAAAATCCGGCCAGTACAAATACGAATGGTTTAATCCCAATAAAGGCAAGGTTGTATCGGAAGGTACTATAAGAGCAGAAGGTGGAGAGCAAACGCTTGAAGCTCCTTTGAAAGGTGATGCTGTAGTTTATATTGTAAATACAAAAAAATCCAAATCTGGAGCGATAACTTTCCCGGGAAAAGACTGGAAAGAAGTGACACCCGAATCGCAGGGTATCGACTCGGCCGGGCTTAATGCCGCTATATCATACCTGAAGAATAATTCCGGGCGTGACGGTGTCAATGAACTGGTCATAATACGCAACGGATATATGGTTTGGAAAGGCTCGAACATAGACAAAGTTCACGGAGTCTGGTCTCTGACAAAATCTTTTACGAGCACGGTACTCGGTTTGCTTATCGATGATGGCAGGGCGACTCTGGAAACGCAGGCAAAAGAGTATGTATCCGGCATGTCGAAAACATATCCGGCTATCACGCTTCGGCATTTTACAACTATGACATCGGGATATTACGCCGTTGGTGATGAACCTCGCGGCGGCTATAAACACGGCCCGAGTTCGACACCCTTCAAGCCGGCAGATAAGCCGCTATTTGCTCCACCCGGCTCAAAGTATGCCTACTGGGATTCGGCGATGAATCAGTTCGGGAACGTTCTGAGCCGCATCGCCGGTGAGCCGATAGAGGTCCTGTTCAAGCAGAAAATTGCCGACCCGATTGGGATGAAATCAGGCAAGTGGGATTGGGGTGATTTCGGAAAGATCAATGGTATCGTGGTCAACGGAGGCTCGGGAAATGGTAACAAGCACGTTAAAACTTCGGCGCGCCAGTTGGCTCGTTTGGGCCACTTATTTCTGAATAAGGGTAAATGGAAAAGTAAACAATTAATCAGCAGTGCCTGGGTTTATCAGGCTACGCGGGCCCAGGTGCCGGCATCCTTACCCCTGGAACAGCTTAGCGGTGCCGACGGTCGGGGTGTTTACGGCTATAACTGGTGGGTCAACAGTATTAAGCACGACGGCAAACGAAAGTGGCCCGGCGCTCCAGCGGGGACCTATTCGGCCAGCGGGTACAATAACAACGATATGTTCGTCATTCCGGAATGGGACATGGTGATCGTTCGCCTCGGTCTGGACCAAAATGAGTTACCGATCACAGATGCAGTATATGGCAGTTTCATAGAAAAAATCGGCCGGGCAATCATGGACTACTGAAAACCGGACGAAATGATTGGAATGATAGAACTTGTAATATTAAAATTCGCTTTTCGAAAAGTTCATTAGAAGAGTGACAGTCGGAGTAATCGGATGATGACATCGCATCACAAGGCTACAGGGACGGGATTGCGCAAATGCGTCGGGTGTAAATCGAGATGGTTTCGATATCTTTTTGCAGGGATTTTTGTCGTTATGATCCAGGGATTGGCCATGGGACAGCAGGAGACCTCAAAAGTAGTCCGGACGCGGGAAGAAGTTGAGGCCCTTATCAAGAAGGCAAGCACTGATGCGCCGGACTGGTGGGATTCGGCAGAGCTGAACTATCCACAGACGCTCGATCTAAACTGGCCTATGAAACCGGGCGGAAAATGGGACAACCAGAAAAACGCCGGGCAGTACATTTGGGACGTCATCAATCCGAATCCACACCGTTGGAAAGAGGGGATCAAGCTGGTTCATCATCTGATGGTTAAGCATAAGAACGACCGCGCCAAACTCGCCAGGAGTATGCAAAGCTTGGGTTCTATGTTCTATAACTTCCTGAGAGACTGGCCGAGAGCTGTTTTCTGGTGGCGGATGAGCGCAAGATATAGCGGCATGATTGACCCGATTCGGCTTGCGAACTGCTATTGGCAGATGGGTTGTGAGGAAATGGTTCGCGAAATTCTGCTTAGGATTCCCACTGACTATACCCGGAACGGAGAGGTGATCAAGTTGTGGGCCGATATGGGGCAGCTCGACAGGGCCTTAAAGTTGGCCGAGCAAAAAGCCCGCAGCGGGATGCCGCATATTGCGTATCTGGCCGCCGGCAATGCGTGTCGTCAGGCGGGTAGATACACCGAAGCACTGGCATATTATCGCAAAACCATCGCTGTAAGGCTGCCGGCCAAAAAGAACAACGATTTTTCCCGAGCGGTGGAACAGGCGAGAGAGAATATTGAGGCCATAAAGCTATTTGAGATGCTGGATGTGTCGAAGATTCCCGGCAGCGTTTATCGCGGGGGCAGTACGGCCTTCAACGGACCTATGCAGGTGGAGGTCAAAGTTACCGGAGGGCGGATTGAGTCGGTTCGTGTTATCAACCACAGGGAGAAACAGTTTTACACAGCTCTGACGGACACACCTCAGCAGATTGTCGATAAGCAGAGGTTGAAGGGTATCGATTCGGTAACCGGCGCGACGATCACATCGGAGGCAATCATTACCGCCGCGGCCAGGGCGCTTGCCGGCAGTCTTAAGTAATCCGGCTGGAGCAAGGTGCATGAAATATATCGCGTGCAGGTTTTTTTTCATAACATAGACAGGCGAAAAACGAAGATAAGAGAGATGCTATGAGATTGCATTTTTTTATGCCAACGAGCAGTCGCCATCGAATGCTGGGGAAGAAACTTTCTTTGCTGGGACCGACGTGGCGTTCATCTCCGGTGCGAAGGATATTCCAAAGCATCTGTCTGATCGGGTTTGTTGTGTTTTTCATCTATGTGTGTTGGCCATACGGGTCAAGTGAGTATGGGGAGTTTTTTGAGGCAAAAGAGATCATCGAGGCAGAACTTTTTCTTGTTCTGGATCCGCTGGTTAGTATTTCGACGGCAATTGCAGCGAGAATGTGGGTATGGTCGCTGGGATATGCACTTGCAGTGTTGGTGGTATGCCTGGTTCTGCCGAGGAGTTTCTGCGCTTATATGTGTCCTTTGGGGACACTGCTTGATCTGCTTGATTGGGCGTTTGGCGGCAGAATTCCGAAGTCTCGAACCAGGACATATCGGTCATTAGCCAATACAAGGTACTATGTGCTTGCAGCCGTGCTGGCGGCGGCAGGGTTGGGAGTAATGCTGTCGGGCTTTGTTTCGGCGATTGCAGTTATAACGCGTGCGATGCTGTTTGTGGCTGGGTCGGTTCAAATGGGACTGCTGAAGGGCTGGTATCTTGTGCCGCCGATGAATGCCGGACACTGGATTTCCATAGGCATGTTCGCAGTACTCATCTCTCTCAATTTTCTGGAGAGGCGGTTCTGGTGTAAATATTTGTGCCCTACCGGTGCAGTTTTTTCGGTGACCAATTTGTTTCGGCTCTCTGAGCGTAAGGTACGTTCAGGGTGCATAGAGTGCGGCAAGTGTGAGGAGGTATGTTCCTTTGGGGCAATAAAAAGTGATTACACAACCAGAGACCTTAACTGTAGTTTTTGTCAGAACTGTGCAGGAGTATGCCCGGTCGAGGCGATTGAGTTTACAGGCAGATGGGATAGAGAAGAATGCAAGGCACGCGACGAAATTAGCAAAAGTATCTTGCTGTCAAGGCGAAACGTAATAGCAGGGATAGGGACAGTGGCTGTTGGGGCCGGGCTGCCTGTGGCTGTGTGCAAGGCTGCCGGCAATAGTAAGGCAGTGGTCAGGCCGCCGGGGACGGTGCCGGAGGTCGCATTTCTGCAACTGTGCGTTCGATGCGGGCAATGCATCAAAGTATGTCCGAACAATGTTCTTCAGCCGGTCGGCCTGGAGCATGGATTCGACCTGCTGTGGACGCCGAAGGTGACGCCGGACTGGTCGGGATGTGAGCCTTCATGCAATAACTGTGGCCAGGTTTGCCCGACAGGGGCGATACGTGCATTGGATTTGCCGGAGAAACAGGCTGCGAGAATAGGGCTGGCTGAGGTCGATAAAAAAACGTGCCTGCCGTATGCCGGCAATGGGCAATGCCGGTTGTGTGTGGATGAATGTAATGCAGCAGGCTATGATGCAATTGAGTTCGTTCGAGTGGGCGGTGAGGCGGCAGACAATGGTGAACCTATCGAAAACAGCGGAGTCCTTGCTCCGGTTGTATTGGAAGGCAAATGCGTCGGGTGCGGGCTTTGCCAGATGCGCTGCATGGCCATCAACGTCAAGGATACGCATTTGCTCGACGAGGCGGCGATACAGGTGGTTGCCGGGCCTGGTAAAGAAGATCGAATCATTGAAGGATCGTATATAGAACTGAGGGCCCGGCGCAGAAAGCTTCGAGAGCCAAGTGAGCAGGAAACACAAGGTGCAGGAGATGATTATCTGCCTGATTTTCTTAAATGATCTACTTTAAGCATTTATGCCATTGGCAGAATCAGAGCTAACAGCAGCGAGACAACGATCCCTGTGAAACCAACTATAGCCAGCAGTGGTGTCCAGGATTTGAGTCCTTCGGCTTCGGTCAGCCCGGTCATTTTTACGAATATCCAGAATCCGCTGTCGTTCATCCATGAACCTATCATCGAGCCGCTCCCGATGGCAGTAGCAAGATATGCAGTGTTATAGCCTAATGTGTTAGTCGATTCGATCATTGCGGCCATCATTGCCGATGCCGTTATCATTGCTACCGTGCATGAGCCCTGGGCTATTTTAATCAGCGCAGAGATGAAAGCTCCCAAAACCAACAGCATAATACCATTTGCAGGTTGGCCGCTATTTCCCTTGAATAAATTTTCAATCGCCGGGCCTATCTGAGCGGCTTTAAGCATCGCGCCAAAGGCACCTCCTGCTGCGGTGATGAGTATAATCATACCGCCGCTCATTAATGACACTTCGACAACTTTTGCTAATTGTGCGTTTGTCAGAGTACGTTTACTCTTTAGCATCCACATGGCAATTGCCGCCGATATGAGCATTGCCAGATTCACATTTCCCAATACGGCGGTTATGGCGGCGGCCCGGCTTAAGCTCGAACCATCAGCGGCATCCTTGGCTATCGTGCGGACAATCGTATTGGTCGAGACCATAAGCACAGGAAGAATAATCGGCAAAAGTGATACCAGCAAGCTTGGCAACTGATGGTCTTCAAGCGGCTCCGACTCAGACAGTTCGCCGCCAATTGGTCTCATTTGTATATTCATTCGCCGGTCTGCATATCCCGAGAAGATCATTCCGACGATGGCGGCGGGAAGCGCAACCATCGCACCAATCATAATCATAGCGCCGATATCAATGCCAAGGTTGTCGGCCATGATGAGCGGGCCGGGAGTTGGCGGGACAAGGCAGTGAGTAATAACTCCGCCTGCTGTTATGGCCATGGCATATTTTAAGTAGTGTTTCTTTGTCCGCCGGTGCATTGACCTCGCCAACGGTACGAGCAGATAAAAAACCGTGTCAAAGAATACCGGAACCGAAAGCACAAAACCGCTGGCCATGAGTGCTGTGGAGCTGCGTTTTTCTCCGAGAAGCGACAGGAAACCTCTGACAATACGGTCCGCTGCGCCGCTGTCCATCATACATCGGCCAATCACAACCGCCAGGGCTATTACGATACCGATTCCTGTAGCTGTACCGCCAAATTCTGTTGCCACGCGGCTTATCTTTATATCCAAGTCACCGGGGGCAAGCAGACTGACGACCACGGCGGAGGTAATCAAAGCGATGAAAGCATTCATCTTTAAGGCCGTAATCATGAGTATGACGGTCAACATGCCGATGACAAGAATTATGAGTGGGTGCAGGCTGAACATAATACTGTGTTCTTCTCAAAGAACAAAAAAAAAGAAAATAACTTCATAAGCTTAACAATTTTTCAGGGCAAAGATTTCATTAACTATCAAGATATTGTTGACCAAGCATGGCGGCTCCCTTCATAGATGACTGCTCGTTGTGGATATATTCACTGTCCCTCATCCATTTTGATTTTGCCCGCATTAAAGCCGGACTTGTCGCGCCACCTGTTATGTGGATAATGTCTTTAAGAGGAATCTTCTTTCTAATTTCTTCCAGGTGTTCTTTCTGATATCCGCAAAGTCCTCTGACAATTGCGGCCAGTATTTCTTCGCGAGTGGTCTGCTGTGTCAGTCCCAATAACTTAGCTTTCAAAGGCTCCAGGCTGTAGCGTGAACCCATAAGATAAGGTACATAAGTAAGGGCGCTTTGGCAATCGAGCCAGCTCTCAATTGCCTGTGGAAGGAAACTGTTGTAAAACTCCTCGGCGCTCAATTCACTGCAGAACAGGTTTTTATACCAGTCCAGTGCCTTGCCCCCGGCATTCATAACATGCAAAGTGAGCCACCGATCCTGCAGTACGTGAGCACGGATGTTGTAGTTAGCGGAAGTCAGGCATTTGTCAAGGCATACGAGAGTAATTTCACAGGTACCGTTAACGTTAATAATGTCACCGGGTTCATTGATACCCACCGAATACGCCGCCAAGACCGCATCATTTCCCCCGATAAGTACGGGAGGTTCCTTTTTGAATCCCAGCTTTTGAGCGAGTGAATTGCTCATTCGATCGACGCTTTCATACGCCGGGATTATTTGCGGTAACTTGTTAAGCGAGACGCCGAAAGTCGAGGCGATATTTTCGTTCCAGGTGAAGTCATTTTGAACGGTATTGTAAAGGGCAGTAAGTGATGCGGACGATGGATCGATGGCAAAACTTCCTGTCAGCCAATGAGCAAAGTATGTGTTTGAATGACCGAACTTATATGTTTTATCGAAGATGTCAGGGTAATTGTCTTTAATCCAAAGAATGCTTGCCAGTGAACATCCACCGGCGACCGGCATATTTGCCGTAGTCTTTAGAAGGTTCTCTATTCCAACGGTTTCTATTATGAATTTGGCCTGCTTGCGGGAACGCTGGTCAAGCATCAGGATGGCCGGATAAAGTGCCCGGCCGGATTTGTCCATGGCCGACAGGCCGGGTGTAGTACCGGAAAGAGAAATAACATCGACATCGCAGATAAGGTCCTCCATTTCTTTACATCCGGCGATGAAGGCAGCCTTCCATTTTTCCTGTTCTATATCCCCAAACAAGACGTCATTATAAATGTTTAGCTCATACTCCTGTGAGAATTGGCAAACCAGACTCAGCGCTTTGTCAGAGAGTCTAAACAGCCCCATTTTCATACCGGTCGTCCCGATATCAACCGCCAAAATTGTGTTGCCCTTTGTTGTCCTTTGGCTTTTGTTTTGAGCCTTCACAATCTGCCTGGGATACCTTACCTGTAATTTTTTGCCGACGTGTTTTCCAACGTATTTAGGCTGACATAAATCCTTCATTGATAATCGCCTGCTTTATTCGTTCCTTAGCTTCATCTGAAATCACCCGGAGCGGATGCCGGGGTTGGCCCCCTTTAAATCCGGTTATATCCATCGCGGCTTTCACGCCGGCGACACCCCACGAGCTTGAAACAGCCTGATTAAGTCTGGCAAGTCCGAAGGAAAGTTCCTTTGCTTTATCATATTCGCCTTGTGTAAACAAACGGTACAAATTACAGCATGGCTCGGGAAGGGCATTTGCAAGCGAGAGCACGCCGCCGCCGGCCCCAAGGTGAAAAGACGAATAAATGAAATTGGCAGAACCTGCCAGAATATGAAAATCTTCCGCAGGATCAAGGCAGGCGAGGAATTTTGACGGCCCGGTCGGTGAAGAATCTTTCATGCCCACAATGTTAGGATGTTTCGAAAGATCAGCAACAGTTTGAGGCGGTATTACCACGCCACCTGCGAAGCCCGGTACATTATAGAGTAATACAGGTATATCAATTGAATCGGCGACTTGTGTGTAATAATGTTGTAAAGTTGCGCCGTCGATGTGTTTGGCGAAATAATTCGGAGTAATGATACTGGCATAATCGAAGCCCATCTCAGAAGCCAGTTTTGACTTTTCGATTGTTTGCCTGGTGGATTCACAGCCGGTTCCGACTAAAACTACTTTATCGCCTTTTTCTTGAGCGAAAACCTCAAGAACTCGAATTTGCTCTTTATCGCTTAGGGACCTGAATTCACCATTCGAACCGAGCGCTAGATAGCCTGTAAGATTAGTCTCATTTAGTTTCCGCAGGTTGAACCTTAAGTCATCGAGTGCGAGTTCATCAGAATTAAAAGGCGTCACAACGGGAACAAAGATGCCTGAGAGCTTCTTCTTGTTTTGTACCATAGACTTATCCTTATTACAAAAGAGTATCACAATTTAATCATCTGCTATTTCTTTGGCAAGGTTTCTTTACCGGCGTTCAGGGTTTCAACGATTGCGTTAACGTCGAACACACAGCCGCCCCATGTACCTCCGCCGGCTTGCTGAAGGGCGGCCCACAGTCGGGTATCATCCGGCAGGTCCGAGCGAGGCGCCAGGTCGGACCGAAATGGGCGCTGAGTCAATATTCGCGTGCCGAGTTCAATGCTTCGCTGGTCCACCGGGGTGTCGGCCTCACCAATCAAATCTACGCTTCCCTCCAATTTTTTGCAATCGATTATAATTTGAATAATATCTCCTTCCAGAACTTTTCCGACCGGCCCGCCAGCCAACGCTTCCGGGGCTACATGACCGATGCACGCACCCGTGCTTACGCCGCTGAAGCGCCCATCGGTGATTACTGCAACATCTTTTCCCCAGGAAAGGAACTTCAGCGCGCCGGTCACTTCCAGTATTTCTTCCATGCCGCTTCCCATAGGGCCCGCACAAATAAGTACAATGACGTCACCACGTCGAATAATTCCTTCTTTTATTGCCCGGATAGCATCGGGTTCGCTTATGAAGACACGAGCAGGGCCGATCTTTCGGTACACACCGGCGGAATCCAGAAGGGCTGGGGCAATTGCAGTGCTCTTTACGACCGAGCCTTCCGGGGTAAGGTTGCCATGGGGCAGGGTTATGGTACTGGTCAGGCCACACTGTCTGGCCCGGTCGGGATTCATAATTACATCGTCCGGATCAATATTGTCCTTTTCTCTAAGCAGCTCACGCAGTCTCCGGCGGCGATCTGATTTCTCCCACCATTCGAGAAGCTCTCCCAGCTTTTGGCCTGATACTGTCAGAACATCTAAATCCAAAAGGCCAAGTCCTCTTAATTTGAGCATGACTTCCGGCACCCCGCCTGCCAAAAAGACACGCACGGTGGGATGTCCTACTGGACCATTTGGTAAGACGTCAACAAGACGAGGAACCTTTTGGTTGAGTTTCTTCCAGTCGGCCGGAGTTGGACGTTTCAGGCCCGCAGCGTGGGCAATTGCGGGGATGTGTAACAGCAGGTTCGTTGAGCCGCCGAAAGCCGCGTAAACAACCATAGCATTATGGAGGGCCGATTCGGTAAGGATGTCTTTCGTGGTTAAGCCACTCAGATACAGTCCTGCGAGTGCCCTGGCCGAGCGGCGTGCCATGTCCAGCCAGATTGTTTGTCCGGATGGTGCAAGCGCGGCGTGTGGAAGGCTTAATCCGAGAGCTTCACCGACAACCTGGGAAGTTGCTGCTGTTCCGAGGAACTGGCATCCGCCTCCCGGGCTCGCACAGGTACAACAGGTCATTTTTCCGGCATATTCCAGCGTCACTTCACCATGGGCAAAACGTGCGCCAATGGACTGTATCTTACCTAAATCTTCGCCCTCAGTCGGTGGAAGTGTCACTCCACCCGGTACCAACACAGACGGCAGCTCATGCATAGCGGCCACTGCCATCATCATCGCCGGTAATCCTTTGTCACAGCCTGCTACGCCAAGCACTCCTTTTCTTGTGGGCAAACTGCGGATGAGACGGCGAAAGACTGTCGCCGCGTCATTTCGATATGCAAGACTATCCATCATGCCCGGTGTGCCCTGGGTGCGGCCGTCGCATGGATCGGTGCAGAAAGACGCAAACGGCATGTAGCCAAGACGCTGTAGTTCTGTTGCGGCTGCTTCGGCCAGTATGCCAAGTTCGAAGTGCCCGGTGTGGTAACCCAGCGCTATCGGCGTACCGTCGCCTTTACGAATCCCCCCCTGGGTGCTTATTAACAGAAACTGCTGCCGAACCAGTTTTGACGGTTCCCATCCCATGCCAGCATTCTGACTCATTGCAAAGATATCGCCGCTGGGTGCATCGACAAGGAGGCTTTCAGTCAAAGGTAGTTGCCCCTGCGGTCCTGGGGCATTTGTTGTGATGCTATAAATGCCATCGTCTTTACTATCTAAGATATCTTCGGGCATTATCTTATTTGGCATTAAAGAGTCTCCTGGAGCCTGTACCTGTTGATATTCAAATACAGGTATCAAGCCTTTCCTGAGCTGCCGAACAGCTTTATCTTCTCAATAATTCCGGTCTTAAGCTGATTGAACTGAGCTTCGATAACTTTCAGCGGATTGTATTGCGTATTGTTTGCATTGTGATAAGCAACAAATCCGTCGATGAACGCATACTTGAGCTGGGTCGATATATTTACTTTCGCACAACCAAGTGAAATGCACTTCCTGAACACTTCGTCTGCGAGTCCTGTCCCGCCGTGTAAGGCAATAGGGATGTCCGTCTTTGCGGCGACTTCTTCAAGCAGGTCGTAAGCAATCTTAGGTACACCCTTATAAATCCCATGAGCGGTCCCAATAGCTGGCGCGAAACAGTCCGGCCTGATTTGTTCGCAAAACTTTATAGCCTGCTGGGAATCAGCTAAATGTGCATCCTGCTCCTTAACGTGGATATCATCCTCGACGCCGACAATGGCTCCAAGCTCAGCTTCAACCGTAACATTCTTAGGCCGGGCCATTTGTACGACCTGCTGACTCAACGCGAGATTCTCTTCGAACGGTTTTGAAGAGGCGTCAATCATAACCGAGGTCCAGCCTGAGGCAATGCACTCGGCGATTAGGTCTAAATCCTTACAATGGTCGAGGTGCAAAGCAATCGGAACGCTTGATGGGCTGGCGAGCTGCTTTATCCAGGAGATGATTGCTGAGGTGCCCCAGAAAATAACAGTCTTGGCCGATGTCTGGATGATTACGGGGGCGTTTTCCTGCTCTGCTGCGAGGACGACGGCTTTTGTGGAATTGTAGTCCAGGATATTAAATGCACCAACGGCATAAGCCTCATCTGCGGCTTTGCCGAGCATTGCCTTCATATTTTCAAGTGGCATTGATTTTCTTCCTTCCTGACATTTCTTACAGATGCAACGCTTTTGCCGGTGCTTTTATCACCGAATTTATCTGCACCCGCCGAGCGCAGGCACTATGGATAAGCTATCTTAGATGAGACGACTTGTCAACGCAAGAAACTCACCGGCGATTTATGCTTGACTAAGGTAGTTTTTTTTTGTAGAATCTGACATTCGTTTTGACCGTATAGCACATACGATCTTACGGTTGACAATATTGTACGTTATGAAAAAAGAAGTAGAACTAATATCAGGTGGCAGGGTATCAAAAAACCGGGGGCACTATTTGAAAGGTGTAACTCTGGGAACTCTGGGATTCTGCACTCGTTGGGCTGTTGATGCTAATGGAATCGGGCCTGAGTGGATTGAAGTTGTTGAAATCGATTTGCATCTGAAAAGTCCTCATAGCCGCTTACACGGAATGCGAATAGCGCATATCAGCGACCTTCATTACAGCAGAACTGTTAGTGGTGCGTATTTGCATCGCTGCGTCGAGCGGATTAATATGCTCGATGTTGACGTAGTCGTGATGACGGGAGACTACATCACTTATGATGTTCGAGGTAAGTATAGAGATAAGGTCATCACCCTGCTCGGCAATATCGAGAGCCGCTTCGGTGCTTATGCCTGCCTTGGTAATCACGATTATGGTGTTCGTCTGTCGGGCCGCAGGAGGGGGAACTTGCTGCGTAGGCTTATACGAGGCATGGAAGCAAGCGGAATCACGGTTTTACGTAATGAATCAACTGTTTTGGATATCGACGGCCATCCGCTTTGGTTTGTTGGATTAGGTGATTTGAACGTCGGCGACTTCCAGCCGGAAAAGGCCTTTGCTGAGGTGCCCACTGATCAGGTAACTATCGCGTTGATGCATAATCCCCGCGGCGTCGAGCACCTGGGTGAATTCGAAGCCAATGCCGTCGTTAGTGGACACACGCACGGAAGAAAATCGAGGTTTTCAGTCAGCCTGCCCTGGACGAACGAGGACAGGCGTTTTCACTCAGGTTTGTACGAGGTTGAAGGTAAGAAGTTGTATGTAAACCGTGGCCTTGGCCGGGTTGGCAGAACACGGATGAACATAAGACCTGAAATTACTATCTTTACTCTGCGTTGAAAAGCCCAGAATAAGCCGCGATTTGAAATCTAATAATATTAGTAAACGTTCTGAATCACTTCATTTCAATAACAGCAACGTCTTCTGCTGCAAGTGTAAAGTTGGCTTGCCCGTTACGGAAGTTGATTTTTTGGCCGTGCACTAACTCATGGTCCGACGCCAAAGTTATTCCTTCCATAGTGATACTTACGCTGCGGCGCTCGGAGCTGCCATTGAAAACTGTCAGGTATCGGTTTCCGAACCGCTCGACATAGATGTGCTCGTCGCTCGAACGAGCATGGGTAATCGGCTCCCAGCCTGCTTCGGCCAGAAGCCTGCACAGCGGAACATATTTCCTGAACAGGTCTCTGTCCCGTTCGTAAAGTTCTGGTCGGGTAAAGTAATGGCCCTGTGAAGCATTATGGCTGAAAAAACCGGGATACATGCCATAGGCAAGACAACGCTTCATATATTTTTCCACAAGCTCGTGTGAGAACTCTTCGAAACGAGTGTTCATAAGGAAGCAATAGGGTTTGCCTTTGCAAAGTACCCGGCGATAAAGCAGGTTGCTGTCGGACATCGGACGCCATGTCCGGTTGGGATTCCAGTCGGTTTCCGTGCCCAAGACATCACACAGGGGTGTTAGCCAGCATAAGCGGATGGGTGTGGAGTTTGCCATCATTAACTTTCCTATGCTGTGTATGTCGTTTGAGATTGCACGAATATATTCGAATGCCGTCAGGCCGCGAAAGATGGCGACCTTACGGCTCGTGAGCGAAAAGGTCAAAGGTGTTTGAGTCGATGCGAAATGGTCGCGTCGAAAGTTCAGCTCGTCGGTCACGTAGCCTTCGCTCGAATCGATATATTCTCCATCCAGATCGGCCCTGCGGCTGGATCCGTAAAGTTTTTGCCGAAGCTTCACGTTCCACTTGTTCTTGAACTCTGTTATGTCCCCTTCAAGGCCGGGCATGGAATTAATGCTCCAGACCGCGCCGTCACACCAGGGCCTGTTGAGCAGTTGCGCAGAAAATTGCCCGTTTTCATCGTGATAGCCGCTCGTTAAAAATGCCTTGGCACGAGGGTCTGATTTTTCATCAGCGAGCTGTCGGGCATGGCCAAGGGCGGCTTCAATCGTTCGGGGCATTTCCTTTGGCATGCGCATCCACCAGGTCATCGGCTCGGTGTAGCGGAAAGTTATAATATTGTGCTCATCGTCCCAGGCGGTTTCATTGTTGCCTTCCTTGAATTTGAAACCGAAATCCTGCCAGTCTTTAACCTCGCTGATTTTGGCAAACGGCATCCAGAGACCCTGCTGGGGTGTACGGCAGCGGAAGTAGTCATCGAATATTTCATAATATCGAGACAGGGCTGCACGAAATCCCCATTGCGGGTCGAAATTAAACTTACAGAATCTCAAATGGGCAGTTGGCTTTTCAGGGGCGAGGCCAATATCAAAAGCAAGAAATAATTCGCCCGTCCGGCTGTTGTAGCCTGCACGGAAAAAAGCCGGCCGGGCCATGTCGATACCCAGGGCGAAGCCCTGGTCATCAGCAGACACAGCCGCGAACGGGTACCGCGAGAGCTGGCCGTTGGC
>CBDURK010000005.1:0-19563 GCA_965369645.1 uncultured bacterium
ATTCAACGGATAGCGTTAAAACGAGTAGTTTAAGTTGTTGTTTGGCCTGGAAATTCTTCATAATCATACCGAAAATGGTTTTTTTTAATAAAAAATAGTTTTCTAAAGTTTTTTCTGTAAAAAAGATTGACTTTTTATTGAATATTTCGTACAATTTGTACATAGATATATAAACGTACAAAATGTACTTAATAAGGCTGGCAAGCGATGACAGTTATAAATGTAAGTGAGTTTCGTTCAGAGATATCGGATTATGCGAATAAAGTTGCCTATACAGGAGAGCGGATTTGTGTTGAACGCAATAACAAACCGCTGTTTGCTATTGTTCCAATCGATGATATGAAATTATTGGAACAGCTCGAGGACCAGATGGATTTGGAACTTGCTAAAGAGGCATTGAAAAAAGGTAAGTTTATCAGCTTCGATAGTCTGAAAAAAGAATTTGGAATATAAACAGTGAAAGACGATGGCTAAGTCAGGGAAGATTTACAAGATAAAGATTTCTGACACGGCCGCTGATTTTATCCGGAAACAAACTAAAAAGAATCAGCGGCCGATAATGAATAAAATCTCCTCTTTGGCTCAAGACCCATGCGGCAAAGGCAATCGGATAAAAAACAAACCTGAGTTCTTCAAGATTCGTTCCGGTATTTTTCGGATAGCTTACGTGGTTAAAGAAAAGCAAGTCATTGTTCTTGTCTTAAGAATCGGACACCGTAAGGATTTTTACCGTTATTTCGACAGGTAAACCGTCCAAATACATCTTGATATTGTCAACTTAGCAATTGCAGCTAAGGTTTCTACTTCAATTTGAAAAGAAGTTGAAAAAAATTCTTCTTTGATTTATCATTATTATGGTTTAAGAATCAGAGTGGCAGAAAGAAAATGGAATCGCAGAAGGATTTTGAGAATAAAGTAACCGAGTTCATTCACAGGCTTCCTCCGATGCCCAGCAATGTCGGTGAGCTTCTTAATGCCACCAATGTGCATGAGATGGATGACGAGGAGTTGTTGGCTTATGTTAAACATGACCCGGGTCTTTGTGCCGACCTTCTGCATCTGGCCAACACCTTCAGCATCAGAGCCGAAGGGCATGATGATACTATAGAAGAGGCGGTGAACAGCGTCGGCATAAAGCCGCTTATTCAACTGATAGGCATCTGGTATGCCAGGGATATTATTGCGCAGGAATTTAATGCACTTGACCATCTGGACGATTACTTTCGGCACTCTCAGGAAATTTCTCTTGCCTGCCGGACGATGTCCGAAATACTCGAAGCAGACGAGCATGATTGCCAGGTAGCTTATGTGGCCGGGCTGATTCACGATATGGGCAGGCTGGCGATAATACTGCTTAGCAACAAGGTAACGGCCCCACTGCTCGGTACTCCGTGTGCTATGATGAATACAATCGTTGACCAGGAACAAAAGCTGGTTGGTATGGATCATTGCCGGGTGGGTATGCAGCTATGCAAAAAATGGAATTTTTCGGAACTATTACAGCAGGCCATACTCAGACATCACAGCCCGCTTATTGACAGTGACTTTGACCATCTGGGGGCGATTATATTCACCGCTCATTTCGTGGCATGCAGCGACTTTAGCGGCGAGACGCTTGCGGCCATGCTGCCGTATGAGCTTCTTAACAAACTCAATCTGACACCGGAAGGTTTTGATAAAACACAGCAGATTTATTTTGTACGCATGACAGAGAATTAAGCCGCTTTTCAATATCAAACATCACAATCGTCGGAATCTCTGAATCCATCTGCTTGCCTGCTATGTATTTGCTTTCATCTCCGCTACGATTTGACGTGTTGGGATCGATTGATTCTGGTGGGCCTGTTTGAAAGCAGAAACGGATTGGGCGTTCTGTTTTTTGAAAAGCTCGTTGCCCGTAACAATCTCTTTGAGGGCTTTGGATTTTGTTTTGGTTTGTCTTAAGAATCCGATAGCTCTTGAGCCATAAACTCCGCCCAGTAGCGCACAGATACCAATACCCAGCTCCAGCATAGAGTCGGCCACTTCCCATGCATCCGGCCGTTCGCCTCCCTGCTGCAACGCCGTGCGGGCAAGCTGAAAGTTCGATTCTGCCAGCACCTCTTGGCTGCTCTCGGACCGTGGAAATTCTTTCGGCAGACCAAAATACGAGCAGAACGCACGGCTCTGCAATTCGCTTAGCTGTGTTAGTGCCTGCAATTGTTCCGAGGTATTTTCAGTCTTTGAGGTATCGGCGGCAATCATAGTTGTACGATTATGCAGCCAGGCGTTCTGTTTTTGTGCTTCGGTCGGGGCATAACGCAAACTGTCACAGCCAACCAACATACAGCTTAGTAGAGTAATTGTTATTAAAATCTTTCTCATTTTATCCCTCCTTTTCTCTTCATATTAAAAAGATTTTTCCATTGTATTGGCTTTGGATATCTGTTTTTCAATCGCTTGTAGCCGGTACTCGTATGAAATGCTTTTGCTCCAGAGCGATTCGAGCTTTTGTTCAAAATTCTGCTGGCATTGCAGCAGCATACCAACATCACGCTGAAGCAAATCAAGCTGTCTTTGCAGATTGACCCAACTGCCCACAATCAAAGAAGCCAAAAGCACGAGCTGAACCAGCACAGAGACATTTATCTGTCGATTAAACTGCCATGATTTGGAATTTCCCTCAGACATCATTGACCTCGCTTCTCGATGTGTATCCGGTATCTTAGTTACGGTTTGGCATAGAAAACGTTCTTGTCGCCTACTCTGAACATTATCGCCAGCGTCCCCGCCGTCAGTGTTCCCTGCTGCAAGTACGACTCAGCCAGGTTGACCGCCTGTGTCTGGGCACCTATTTCAACGGGTGCTGAGCCGGCATTGCCTATCACTACTGCAACTACGTTATAGGCGTTATATGAAAAATTACTTTTAACCTTAACGGCCCACGCTGCGACTCTGGCGCCGGGCGAAGTGACTACCGATACCTCTTGTGCCTGTTCGGAGCCTTGACGGGCGAGTCTTTCCAGTGTTTGCCGGCCTTCTATAATATTTACATCATCGCTCATAATTATCACCTTCTTTGCCGGACGATTTTCAAATTCGTACACTGCTTTTCAAAATCCATCTGCACCCGCACAATCCGGCTTCTGCTTCGGTTATCACTCCTGCGCGCCAGCCAGTCTCTGCTTTCCGGGCTTGTGCGTACTGTGTCACCGACTTTGTAATCAAATTCAAGAAACGGTGTTTGTATATCGACGGTCTCAATTATCCCGGCCGAGACCTCCGCCCTGTGCCGGACAAACTCATATAGAGCGTCCGTATCATCGACCTCGTCGGCCCTGCCAAGCGCGTCATCGGATAAGTTTGCAAAGATGCTCTTGTTTGAAACTTTGCGATACTTGAATTGACGGGGCAGAGTAATAATATGCTCAATCACAGGAACCGTTGAATTAACAGGCCCATCGGAAACTATACATGTTAATCTCTCATCGCTGATCACAGATGCGGTTATTCTGAATTTCAAAACCCCTTTCAGCGCCGCCACCCAGGTATCAACGTCAAGCTGGTCGCTGCTGAGCCACAGTCCGCACTCATCGAGCAGGATATTAAAAGCATTAAGATACTGCCACCAATGCAGGCCGTTATCGAACGATACTTGAAGGAAATAACCAAGTGACTTTCCCTGTTTGTCTCTGGTTAATGTTGACCGAAATCGCCTGTGGCGGCGAGCGTAATGGACATTGCCGAAAATCTTTGAAAAGTTAAAAGCGTCACCCTGATTGTACGGAGGGCTGCTGTAATCTCCCGCCTCGTTAAGGCACCATTTGCGATAAACGTCTTTAACCTGATAGAAATCAGAGTTGGTTGAAGAGGAAAATTTGTCGTAGTTGATATCTTCGAGACTCCCGTCCCAGGCCTTTATCAAATCAAAAGTTGCTTCTGCAACTTTGAAGTCGCCCTGGCCGATATACTTGTGCGTTATTGGCCAGAAATTTTTCCTGCTGTGCAGAATTGCTATGTTTGTCTTGGATATGCTAAGCTGCTCACCTGCTTGCTGGCAATTCAGCTCAATGGTTCTGCCTGTTCCGGCTTTATAAAACTCAATCGCCTGAAAAGGCCCGGCTGGCACAGGTATGGGGACGAATTTGAATCTCAGTCCGATCCGTTGACAGCATCGGTGCAGAGCTTCTATCAGATTTAATCCTGTCACGTCAAGATCGCGGACTGCCTGGTTCTCGGTCAATACCCTCAGTTGACCTATGCCCGGCGTTTGTAATTGACCGGCCGTCAGATATTCACAAAGAAGATAATCTATTACCTCTGCATAGCTCCAGTGTTTGCCTTGCGATGGTTCGCCACAAAAGATCGTATAGCTTTTGCCGTTTACTTTTATTGGCTGCGGATTGGCGTTGGCTCTGCCGTTAGGATTAAAGGTGGTATCGAGACCGGCTAAAAATACACTGATATTATCTTCCTCTGCCAGACGCCGGCCATAAACGGAAATACGCCGTAGATTTGCGCTGAAATCTTTTGCTACTATTTCCACCTTTTCGCCGACTGCTGTCACCTGTGTCTCGATATTTTCAATTTGGCCGTGAAATAGTGGAAAGCTGAAAGCCCCTGCACCCGGCGGTATGCCGTTAAAATATTGCCGGATACAAATAGTCTTTCCCATTGCAAATAAGGTCTCAATGTCTTCGGCAGCCGTTAAACTTGAATCTGCATACGCTGCGAGATTGTAAACTAATCTGGCCCGGCTGAATTCCGGCCAATCTCCACGAACAATCTCTACCGGCTCTAACGCCGGACACAACATACCATCGACCCAAATTGATACGGAAGCCGCCGGAAGTGCCGCCTGTGTTTGTGACGATTGGAAAAAGTCGATTCTATTAGACATCGTTTATCTTGTACTTCCTTTCTTGATACTCTTCGAGTATCGCCTATCAAACAGCTTTAGCTCTTACAATATTAATTGCGTTGATATTTGTTGGGCTCAGTTGAATCTTTATTTGTGCCAAAGAGCAGTTTTCAAGGCCGCCGGCATCGCTGGCTCTGATGACAAACAAGTATTTACCTGCCTCAAGGGTGCCGCTTTGGAAGCTGTAAAAATTTCGTCCCTTATAATCAATTTTGGCGAGCGGATTTTGATAGTCGATTTGCCCTGTTCTATTGTCATAATAAACATTAAAGCAGACCGGCTTTGACTTTTGCTCAATGGTACAATAGTACCAGATGAGCCGTATCTTGCCGCCATCAACGGACTCGGAGATTGAATCGAAAACTTTGTTTGGCTTCGGCTCAGTCGGCTCACCGTTTGGTTCTATCGAAAACTTTACTGCGGCGGCTAAAGTGTGTTCCTGGTAGCCACAACTGTTAAATCTGCGAACAATATAAAAGTATGTCGAATCGCTGATGTGTGAGATATATCCGGGTGGCGATATCTCGCAATCGTCCTGCTCAGCAACGGCCAATATGTTTGCAAAATCTATTTCTTCCATATTATATCCGCGGTAGAGTGCAGAGCAGCCGGCGATTCGAGCCCAGAACCAGCCTAAGCTCAAGGCCGTGCCCAGCTTAAAAGCGTTGGCAGTCATTCCGTTAAAAAGAGCTTCTCTAAGCCAGCTTATTTCTATGTCCGGTGAGCTTTCCCCCGTTACGCTAAGCAGTCCGTCAACAGCGGTGAATCCTGTGATGGTTCCTTGCGTTTTTCTTATTGTTTTTGTAGTCGAACTTAGTGATGACAGAGCCCCGGAAGCGCCCGAAAGATTAATGATTTGGCCGCCTATTAACGGAGGTCTCCCTGCCCCGGTAAACATACAGAACGGCTCTCGGTTGAGTAAGGTAATTTCAGAAGCGGATAAGGCGCGGTTAAAGATGTTCAGGTTGTCAACTATCCCTATTACAGTAAGAGTACCCCCATCTTGAGGTCCAATTCTCAAATCAAAATTATTCGTTATGGGGATTGTTCCATAAGCTGCTTCAACTCCTGCTTGTTTCACTCCGTTAAAGTAAATTTTTATATTACCGGATGCAGTAGTGCCATCCCAGGTTGCTGTAAGGTGAACATCTTGATTCAAAGGCAATGTTGCCGATGTCAAAAAAGAGGGTGATGGTGCAGAGCCGTCCAAAAGCCAAATCCCTATCTTATTTTGCCCGAGAGACGTACCACCTTGGGCAAGCATAAATCCGCCACCGCTTGACAGGCCATTGCTTTTATTCAAGATGTACCTTACTGGGCCTCCCGTATTACTGCTTACATTGAGCCAAATACTAAATGTAAATCCAGCAGTTAAAATGTTATCCAGTACATCACCGAAATTAACTTCATCACTTGTTCCATCATATTTCAAAGCATAACCAAACTTACCTGAATCCCAGGTTGCTCCGGTAATATTTCCCGGATTCCCATTGCCACTCAAATCGAAGATCCTGTCACCAGTTCCTTCATTCATCAGCCAGCAACCTATAAGAGATGCTATCAAGCGTCCCTCTGGACTGCCGTCTGGTTTTGGTAAGAATTTCCCTCTTGTTGGTTTTAGCTGTGGCACCTGGCGTTACTCCTCAATTATATTGATTGATAATTCCAGCACTGGACGTATGCCCTTACATCATGGCTGTCCGTCGAGCCTGTCTGCTGCACGCCGATTCTGAAATGTGCAAGGTCCTTGATAATGAAACTCAATTGCTGTAGGTTAATCCCGTTATCGCCCTGCATCTCCCAGATAGGCGTATCATCAAAGTTAGTTCCGTCGAGAGAACCGTAAAGTTTGATTTTTACATCGTCGGTCGGCGTAGCATCGTAGTTGATTTCTACGATAACATGAGCGCCTTCGTAACCGTTTGTTTCGAGGTCAACATCCGAAGAATACGATTCGGTGGTTCCGGACAATGTTATATACCCGTCACCGGAACCTGCAATTTGACTCTGTGTTGCCCAGTTTTTCTTGATGGTTGACATTTATAAACCTCCTTTGGCCGTCGATTTGCTTCGCTTAATGGAGCTGCGGGTTCTTAATCCAATGATACATCCAAATCGCCTGCTGCGAATTTAGCGGTATCTCCACTGCTGATTGACTTGGATACACTTAATGAGCCGTGAGCTAACATATTGCCTCCGCTTGCGGCATCGAATAAGGCGAAGTGTGTTATCGTCCCCCAGTTGCCGCTTGACTCCGGGAAGGTAATATCATTGGCATTGTCGAGTGTTCCGCCGGATGCGATATTCCAGTCAGCACCGCCCGTTACAGCTCGTGCGTAAGAATTACCACTTGGCTCAGCCAGTCCGGTTGTATCATCCGCAGGATCTGCTGTCGATAATCCGACATAGATAGT
The DNA here is from genome assembly GCA_965369645.1 of uncultured bacterium. Taxonomy (GTDB): domain Bacteria; phylum Planctomycetota; class Phycisphaerae; order Sedimentisphaerales; family Anaerobacaceae; genus NIOZ-UU13. The sequence goes on from CBDURK010000005.1 coordinate 7,315, forward strand.
AGGTGGTGTATAGCTGCCCTTGCCGAATAGATGGTCTAATATTTCGTTCTCCCAATAATCCGCAAAACTTCCCATTGTGTATCTCCTTGATATTTATTTTTATTATCAGTTTGGAGTTCTTGTAATAGTTGCTGCTGCATCCACAGGAGTATGAGTCAAAAGGACCGTTTGTCCGTCGTCGTCGTAATATTTAATTTCTCCGGTCGATTTGTTTTGTACGGCTTTGTTGGCGAGCAGCTTATCACAGGTCACTTTGCCTGCCCCGGACCATATTATTTCATCACCCCCCACCAGGTTGTCACTATCAGCCGGATTCGCTCCGGCCTGCAGGAATGCCTGAACGGAATATCTGCCTGCGGGGATATTACCTCCAAAGTCGCCGACATACCTGCTGCCCCCCTTGTCCGTGAGGGATATGTCGTAATCGTTCGCGGTACGGCTGTTCGTTCCCCATGGCTCAAAGACCTGCCCTCCTGCATACCAGACCTTTCCCGTCCCATTGCGAATGACTGCATAAAGTGTATTGCCGCTGTTGTGATCAATGTGTATTTCGTTGGACATATCAAACCTCCTCCGTCCAGGTCCCGTTCTTGGCGATGGTTGCCCAGTCGCCTGCCGAATCGGCTGCCAGGCTAAGTGATGCACCGATAGAATTTGCTGATTTATACTTGTCCGCCGTCTGGCCGCTGTCATCTCGGATTGTCGCCGCGCCTGGATCAATACGCAATTCATAAGCGGCCTGGATCGCAAAGCTCAATACCGTCCCGGCTGGTGCCGAGGTGGGCAGCGTCAGCGTAACTGATCCCGTGGCGCCAAGATTACTGTGAATACTTCCGGATTCCACCGCCGTAAGTGTGTCATCTCCGGTATGTGCCTCGATGAGCTTTTTCACACCCCCGGCCCCGTAAGGCATAACGGAATTATGACCTGTCCGGCAATCGGTTATCGAGTCAATGTCACCGCCAGAGGTGCTCACTTTTGCCAGACGAATATGCGGTGTGGTTGCCATATCAGGAAACCCGGCATATTCGTTGGTTACAAGAGAACCCGATGAATCCAGATAGATATAGATATTGGCCTTATCATCCGCTAAGGTATTACCCGACGAGCTGCCATAGCTTGTCAGCGCCGTATCCAGCCAAAACTTGCCTGCTTTTACACCAACATCCAGCCCGCCCTCATTGAAAACTCTTAAGTCATTTGCACGGCGTGCAGCTAACAACAATCGATACAGTAATTTTCGAAACTCTACATAGTAAGGCGCCGTACCTGTTGCTATATACTCAACGCCGGTTTCGCTGTCAGACTGTAGATTTAACAGCTCATTATCAGATGGATACACTTCAGCCATGATATTCTCCTTGTATGCCTTTTACGCAATATTCAATACCAGTTCATTTGTCTGTTTATCAAATGAGGAAATGCTTACCTGCTCAGCGGGTCTTGCCGCCGGTATTACCGTGATAGGCCCAGTCTCGCTCGCACTGCTTTGGTTGCCTGCCCCGTCGGTAATCTTAACGCCGAACTTATAAATGCCGGCCATAAGCGGCGGGCTTGTCCACTCAATCACATCGGCATCAAGGCCGAATTGGCCCTGCCCAAAACTGCCCTTGCCGAATCCAACAGCCGCAGCCGAATCATAACCGAAATCTCCGGCACCGAATCTGCTCATACCGAAACCTGCCTTGTCCTGCCAGGCGGACCAAATCCTTATCGGTCGATTACTAAGCGGCTGGCTGTAGTCAATTACCCCTGTCCCGTTGTCAAAATATATTTCAGCAGTTGCATCGCTCGAAAGGCCCTGAGACCGCAATAAACTTATTCGAACCCGTCCACTCATAGCTGGCTGCCCGGCAAGCTCTTTGCTCAAATCGGTATGCGCCTGCTCGGCCTCAACGGCAAAGACCTCAATTCGAACAGCGGATTCAAAAGAAGATGGTACCGGAACGATCATTTGCCTTTGCCGGCTGTCAACCGTTGTCCCTGCATATTGGCCGTTCACATAAACCTGATAAAACATATTGTTCTGGTTCGTTTTGTCGGCCCACTTCACCAGCGCTGTTCGTGGAGTTCCAACGCATTCACCATTTGCCCAAATGCCGGCAGGCAATTCAAACGCTCTGACATTTTCTATCCCACTGCTGATAAGTTTCATTATTGCTCTTTCCTCTTTTGTCCGCTATACGCAATCAAACCAACTGCGTATAAACAATTTCATAATCAACTACAATTCCTCTGCCGCCTGCTCGCTCCTTACTCACTTTGAAAGAGTCCATCCGGAGATTATTGAGTTTTTCTCCGTCGCTTCTGGCCAGTGTATGTGTGTTACCGTCCATATATGCCGATATTGCGTTAATCCGGTTGTCCATTTGCATTCTGCTTTTTGCCTGTAGCAGACCTTTCTGTTTTATCTTTCTGCCGCGCCCGCCCATATCGATACTTAGCACACCATCCAGCCCTGCAACCGCTCTTTCTATCGAGTATCGAGTAATGCTGCCCGGCTCGATCTCCAGTTGCTGTTCGTCAAACAAATTTTGTCCGTCTAAGGTAACTCTCATCTGTTTTCTTTCCTTGTAAACTAATCCCGCACTAACTTTCCGGATGCCCCTATTTTGGTAATATCAACCACCCCATCAGAGCCTGTATCTATACTGAGACGACACCGTTCCCTCGCCCTGGCGAAAAGCTTCTGATAGTGCATACTTTTTCTCCAGAAATTTTCGTTTTTGGCTTTACTGGCTAACATCGCGTACACCGTGGAGATGACCGCAAAAACCGAGGCTCTTTTTAAGACATCCGTATCCAGAATATCGGCTGCGTCTATATCGCTTGCAGGATTACCCGGACTGATACTGAAGTATTCGGTCAATTGAAAAGCGATCTCATTGGTCTGTGGCCCGAACGTACAGATACGATAAGATACGTCCGTCCCTGCCGGCGGTGCCACGCCGGCCATCGCTGAATCCGACCTTATCACCGAAACGCTAAGCTGCGTCGCCGAATCCACTGAAATTATTTCATAAGCCCCGTCCAGCGCCCCATCAGTGGATTGAAGATATATAACACTACCGCTGCATACCTGTGCACTTACAAAATCCGCTTCGCTTGCGGTAAATGTCGTCCCGCTGACCGTCCCGTCTGTCCCTGTTGCCAATACCTGCTGTGGCAGATGTAGTTCTCCGAACAGTATCGGCTCATATTTCAAAATATCCGAATCGTTTGAGAAACTTACCATTTCCTATAGCTCCCTTCCTGGTCAAATGGGCTTATCAGGTGCCCAAAGAGTATTTACTCTTTGAGCACCTATGCCCCGACGCATTCAAATGCGCCTGCTGCACCCCCGCAATTTAACTTGTACTTAAATCGCGAATAAGACCGTGTGCCGCTTCGTTCCTTAGTTCCATGGTATATTCGCCAATCAGCTCACCGCATTCATAATCGCCGCCGCTTGCCAATGGTTTGAAATGAAAACCACGACCCGCCAACGGCAGCACATTGATACGGGAAGAATCCAGCAGAAGGGCTGCGTCCTGTGGCAACCATCGCGTGGTAACAATTCTACAAACGCCGAAGTCACTCTCATAAACGCTGATCATATCGGTAAAGGTGGTATCGTTTGCTCCATACGTTCGGCTGCCCGCTGAGAATGCGTTTATCTTTCGCTTTTGAAAACCGCCGACAACTATCAGGTCCACGTTTCCGTTGCTGCTCTCCCAAATCTGCCTGAGTACGTAATTGATCTTGTCCTCGTCGAGGTCGGTATCCGTTGGAAAGCCCGCATCTCCTGTATGAAAAACGTTGGTTGACAGATGTTGAATAACGCCCTTCATAGACCTTCTCACTGAACTGCTGCCTTCGGGATTACTCGCCGGCTCACCGGCATTGATAACAGTATTTTCCAAATCGCGAAGCAGTTCACGCAGCCGTTCCTGCTTTTGGTAATCCATCTCGTCGGCCAGACCAAGCTGGCTTGCCGCCATATCCGTCCCACTGACTTCCACCGTGGCGGTAAATATCTGCGTATAGTTGCCGCACCTGCTGCGATTGGTAAATCTTGCTCCCGGCTTGTCAGCCCCTTCGAGAGCGGCATTTCCGAGAATATTTATCACCTGATTGTCGGCCAGGTTTTCCGCCGTAGTGCCTGCATAACCGCGAGCCACCGTAAGCGTATCACTGTTAATAGCGGTTACGAACATCAGTTCCTCACTGCCTTCAACCTGAATCTGGTCCCCTACACGGAACCTGCTGCCGTTGTCAACGACAAAGTCGGTGTCGGTGCTCGGGTCGGAATAAGTGCTGTCGTTGATAGCGTCCTTATTGGGCAAAAGTGCGTCTTCGAGCCACTCATGATGTGTGCTTGTCGCCTCCCTCATCGGATCACCCAGAGCATCCAGCAAAGGTGTCTCGTAAGGCGAAATTATCCCAATCAAATCCGATACGTCCTCAGCCAGTTCGGCTAAAGTCGTACCCGCTGAATAAGTTGCTTTTCCTGTAAAAGCCATCTGTTCTTCTCCTTTGTATTGTTACTGTTGTTGAAACAGCATTTGTCATTTCTTCTTTGTTTTACGCTGTACGTTACAAGAAATTCCTTCGCAGTTTCAAGTACTCCTGCAAATCCGTTCGGTTGCCTGTCGTTGCCGCTCTCTTGGCCGCTCTTTCGAGGACGGCTTGATTGTTTGTCCCGCCATAGGCGGACTCCTTTGCCCCCGCTGTCTTTTTCGCGGTAACAGTTCCGCCGGCACCGCCGAACAGATATTGCTTTTCTTTTTTCAACTGCTCTATTACGCCATCCAAATCCGCATTTGTTTGTCCTTCCATTCTGGCCTTGGCAAGCAGCACAGACGTCTCCAAATCGACACTTCCCGCGGCTGCTAATTTACTGGTCAGCTTTTGCTCGGCCTCAATGTCACTCAACCGCTCGGATATCTTTGTCGCTTGTGATTTTGCCTGGGCCAGTTGCTCCGTCAAATCTTCAACTTTTTTCTCGGCACTCTGTGCCCTCTTTCGATAGCGGATGGATTCTGCGACCGGAACAAGTTTCATATTGTCGGTCTCACCTGTGTCCGTTATGTCTTCTGACAAAACCTCTTGTCTCTCAATAAGACTCATAAAACCTCCTGATTAATTCCGAATGTAGAATTCTGTTTTCTCTGCATTCTTAATCCCCGTAACCTAACTCTCTGAGCACCTGCTCAGTCGAAACGCCCAATTCTTTTTTAATCTTGGCCTCTTTTAATTTCTCCATCATGTTCTCCGGCAGCGGGCTTGGAAAAACAATATCGACCTCTCTGTCCGCATCGCAGGTCTTATAGATATTGGCCGTATCCAGTATCGCCAGAGCCATCCTGCATATTTCCTTAAATCCTTCGCTGTAAGTAAATTTCTTGCGGTCGTTCTTTGAGAGCATCCCCATAAGTGTCAGCTTAAGAGCCACCGCGCTTGTAAGGTTGCCGAGTTTATTTTTAATAACTCCTGCAACCACCGGCGTTACACCACTGGTCTTGTCCAGAGCCTCTCTGATTTCAGCGATGTGCAATCCCTCGCTGGGCGTTGGCTTATCTCCGCCGAACTCTTCGATAGTCGCCTCTGGATTGTCCGTGTACCACATCCTGCCGGGCGAGATTGGTTTGTCCTCGAAGCCCTCTATCCCTTTACCCAGATACATCTTGAACGACTGAAACGTAATCCTGCTCGCCCTGTCACTCAACCTGGTATTCAGTTCGTCCTGTAAAGGTATCAACGGCTCGACGTCGCTTAGTCCCTCATAGTAGTATGGCTGAGCGATGTTCTGGATATGCACCACCGGCAGAAAGCCCCACGGCATTTGTGCCTCTGCGACAAGCTGTTTATCTTCGTATCTCTGCCAGGCTTCGGCGGAAGTAATCTCCGTCACCGCCACTATCTGCCGGTTTTTGCTGCTTTGCTTGCCGCCGGACAATATTCTTGATAGAAACGAGCTTTTCTTGCTCAGTGAGTTTTTCTTTTGATAAAAGTGCTGCACGTAATATCTTGTCTTTTTGTAATCATTTTCATCCAGGATGGGCAGTGCTCTTGGTGCTTCAATCAATTCGAGGTCGATTGTCCGTGCTAATCTCAGCACATCTTCGATTGACCCCGTTTTACCGGAAGCCGGTGAGAGAGTTTGAGAGGAAGAGGAAATGCATTCGATAATTTCTTCGCCAGGCCTGACGAAACAATCGACAAAACCATAAACACTTCCGAGCACCGCCATATCCTGGAAAAATCCGATAGCACCGTTGGCCGCAAATAGTGCCTTTAATATCATTTCAATTTCTGTACTTTTTTGGCCGTCCGGTGATTTCGAAACAAAACTAATCGGCTTGCCGAATAAAAAATCCACTGCCGCGTTTACCCGCCACGCAACGTCATTTTCAATTACTACTTCTTTTCGCTGCATATCGCGGGCACTCTGGGCGCCGAAGATGCCAACCTGCCCGCTGTGTATAAGACCTGTTATTCTTACAGGCAGCCCGTACTCCTGTGCCTGCACGTAACACCGCCCTGATTCGTTTATCTTCCCCCCACGGGCGCCCGTGCCGCTCATCTCCATCCGCGGATTCGCGTAATATTCCCACAGCTTCTCAAAGTGCCCTCGAACATCGACAGACTGTTCATCAACAAGCCACTCAATGTAGTCGGCTTCGAGTTGTTCATCCCCAAAGATATCAAGTTCAAATCCCATTTTTTACAACTCCTCATTTTCGATTCTCTTTCGAGCATCCGGTTTCATGCGTTAAATATCAACGCTCCTATAATTAGAGCAGTGTGCACATTTGAGCCGAAAATTGTTGGATTTTTAAAGGGAGCTTTTTACGTAAGTGCTTTTAGAGAAATGAGTAAAAAAATATATGAAATTTTTTATTTTTGTTTTTAACAGTGAGCGTTTTTGACCGAAAATCACCCCGAAAATCGACACTTGCTGTGGATATAGAATTGAGGAAATGGAATGTACAGTCAGATTTTGGCTATGCGCAAATGCCCGTCAGGTTGTACCGTTACTCTGTATCTTCTTTTTGCAGCAGCTCGATAATGTCGGCTTTTGTCGGCAGTGCCTCTATCGACCCGAATTTTTTACAGGCCAGGGCCCCTGCCGCAGATGCGAATTTGACCGCTCCTCTTACATCGTTCTCTACTGCGTAATAGGCGGCAAGTGCCCCTGCAAACGCATCTCCGCTGCCGGCCTGGTCAACAAGCTCCACCTCATAACCGGCGATCTGGTCGGCGCCGCTTCTATCGACAACCATGGAGCCGCGCCTGCCCATTGTTATCACGGCAGAGCCTACGCCGCGGGCAACAAGGTCCGAACCGATCAATTTGGCGGTACGAACATTGGCGGCAGATTGGTCAGCAATCTCCGCAGCTTCATAAAGATTGGAAAGCAGAATATCAACGGTAAAGTAATCGGCCGGCAGGTCCCCGCTTTCCTGGCCTTGCTGTTCTAACGGTGCTGCGGGATTAAGGATGACCTTTGTCCCGTGTACCATGGCGCAGCGTACTGCGGTTACGATTGCTTCCTGTTGCATTTTGCCGTGAATCAGGCAAACGTCGGCTTCCGAGATAATCTGCTCTGCCGCCTCAAGGTCTTCCGAAGTTAAAGCGCTGTTGGCGCCGCTGCAATAACAAACGGCGTTTTCTCCTTCGGAATTAACGAGCGTTACTACCACGCCCGTTTTTTTAGCTTTGGCGGTATAGATAAATTCCGTATTGACGTCGGACTCAATTAGAATCGCCTTGACCATCTGTGCAAACGGATCACCGCCGACTTTGCTTATAAGATGCACATCACACCCGCACAAAGCGGCTTCAACAGCCTGGTTTGGTCCCGGTCCGGTGAGTGTGTATGAAAGTTCAGAACCGATGACGCTCTGTCCGGGCGATGGCATTTGACCGCACCTTATATCCATATCAATATAAGTGCCCCCGATCACTACTACCTCAGGATTCCTTACTGACATAATCTTAGTTACCCCCTGCCTTTGGCAAAAATCCTTTTGTATCCCATTTTGCTCCTTTGTGCAAAACGCAACTCATTTTGGATGGTTAGTATAACTGCCAGAAAAGTAAATGCAAAACTTTTTTTTAGAGTGCCTAACAAAATAAACCGTAGCACCGAAAACGAGCGTTTTCGTCTCAGCGCCGAAGGCGAAGCAGACCATCTGAGGATGGTCGATACAGCCTGACGCCATCCAGAAACGAAATAAGCCGTTTGAATGCAGAGTCATTTTGTTAGGTGCTCTAAGGATAATATAGGCAAAGTCCTTCTAAATGCTCTGTCCGGAAAACCAGCGTTTCAAAACTTCGATTATGTAATCTATCTGCTCTTCTGTTAGCGATTTACCCCTGGGGATGTAATGCCACTTTTCAAGACACTTGCGGCAGCAGGTGCCGGTTGCGTGCTGTGCGATAAAGACCGGATGATTCCTCATTGGTGTCTGCTTGCCGTCGTTTACCGGATTCGCTTCCGCAAGGCGCCTCATAACAAAATCCCTTGCATGCTCAAGGATTGTCGCCATACCCTTATGCTTAAAATATTCCGCCTCTTTACCGGAGAGCCGAAACCGGCTGCGAAATCTCGAATGCCCTAACGCTGAAAACAGCTCATCAATATTACGCATAAATCAATTTCCGATATTTAATTTCGAGCCTGTAGCAAACTCAGGCTGGAATTCCCACCACAGCCATACAAAGCACACTTTCTTCCGTCCCGTCAATCCCGACAATAGCGTTTACATGGTCATCATATAAAGCCCCAATCTCGCAACTGCCGAGATTGATACTCACAGCCGCCAATGCCAGATTCTCAGCGATGTGCCCGGCGTCAAGGTACATATATCTGTACGCTCGCTGGCCATATTTCCATTTGCACCGCTCGAAAACAGCCGACCATACGAAAACTGCCGCCGCCGATGCACACATCTCCTGCCCCAAAGCCGCCGCTGCAATTGTCTGCTGAAACTCGCCCAGCTTTATTTGCTCAAGCTGATGATTTCTAATAGAGTAATGATAAACACCGGCCTTAAGCTTTCTTACGTTATTTACAACCACATAGGTCTCTATAGGATAAAGTGCTCCCGCCGATGGGACCGTGCGAAATGCATACCCTTCCTCGATTCGCTGGATTCCTGTCGATGCCCAGAGCAAATATGAAAGCCGGCCCTGGCTAATCGGTTTGGCCTGAAAATCACGGATACTCTTTCTCTGCCTCAAGGCTCGGTCCAGGCTCATCAACTGGCTTGGCTCAAAAGTTGCAAGCTCAATCTTTTGTACCTCCGGATATTCCTTATACACATCCGGCTTAGATTCCCAGGCTAAACGATGTCCGGGCATCCTGCCCGGCTCATACTTTGTTTCCTGCTGATATTTATCACCTATACCATTCATTTCTGCGCCCTTGACTGTAACATTGGTCCAATATTATCGCTAAAAACACCCATATAATCTCAGGAAATTCCAGTAATTCAAGCCCAAACATAAATTTTAAGAAGGGGGCTTTATTTTAAGAAGTTATATGATTACTATATTTTTATATATTTTTGTAAATAACAATACAAAATACTTGACATAGTTAAGTAATACTGTAAAATATGTAGCATGTTAAGTGTTTATCAAACAATTTGCCGGCCTGGAGGGATTCAAATAATGCCTTTAATGTTAATATCTTGGTATAGAGGGGGCTAAGCGATGAAAACAATTCACTCAAATGTTTCTCAAAAAAATCTTGATGACAAAATTAAGAATCGGGCCCAAATTGACCTGCTGCGAAGCAGGCTCAGTCATCTCGATGGAGAAGACAAGCTCCTGATGACAGTATATCTGGAGAACGGCAACAACACTTTTCAGATATCTCGATTGACCGGTCTGTGCCGGACAAGTATCGCTCGAAGAATAAACGCTCTGACAATGCGGATGTTGGATGGAAGATATATAACCTGCCTTCGCAACCGTCGCAAATTTAACAAATACCAGATAATCATCGCAAAGGACTACTTCCTGACGGGTCTGTCGATAAAAACAATTGCCTTAAAGCGACGTCGCAGTCGTTATAACATTGCTGAAAACATAAAAAAAATAAAAAGCATCTTAGAAGAATGTGGATACGCCAACACAAAATAAGGGGTACGAATTATGCCGACATACAGTGTTTCAAAAAGTTTCAACTGGCAGGGAACAATTACTGATAAAGTCGCTTTAGTTTGCAGAATGTTCGGGCTCTCAATCGACAGATTAACTGAAAGGAAAGTCAATTATAGCTGTCAGCTTCAAATCAGCACCGGTGATATAGTCTATATCTCAGGCCCGTCGGGGGCTGGTAAAAGCGTACTGCTGAGAGAGCTTGAAAAATCCGTTCCTCCCTCGGACAGGGTAAACCTTAACCGAATAAAGCTGCCGAAAGACAAAACGCTTATCGACTGTATCGATGGCGATTTACTGGACAGCCTTAAAATGCTTAGCATCGCCGGCCTGAACGATTGTTTTTGTATCCTAAATCAGCCACGGAATCTCAGCGACGGCCAAAAGTATCGCTTTCGTCTGGCAATGGCATTAGCCGCGAATAAAAAATTCATCTTTGCCGACGAATTCTCCTCCGAGCTGGACCGAATTACCGCTGCTGTGATTTCATACAACATTTACAAGTTTGCCAAACGTACCGGAACGATATTCATTCTGGCCTCCAGCCACAATGACATACTGCTCGATTTGTCGCCGGACGTTCTGATAGCCACCGAACTATCCGGCACGACGGAAGTTATCTATAAGAGGGCACGAAAATAAAAGTAAAGTACGTTCAACTGGAATCTGTTTGTGGAAATTGATACTGTCACGGGATTATATTTTAATGCCGGATATGGGCGACATTAAAATGTTCATCTTTACCTCAGCTTATGGTTTGTAGTTGTTCGTTTCTTTATATATTATTCCTCAAGGGTCCCGGCTACACCGTGCATATACCACTTGGGAGGATCTTTGCGTTTAATCCTTAAAGGCAAATCGTTTTCGGTAACAGATTTGTACCCCTTTTCCATCATGCACTCTTCAATGAATTTGGCCTCGTGCCCGCCAAGGTTTAGTGTGTTTAAATCAGCGTATTTGAGCATTTCTTCTCGACATTCACCCAGATCGTCTGCACACTCCCTATAGGTTTTGCCTTCCTGGTACCAATAATGAGTGCAGCCCGTAAGGCAGTATAATAGAGCAGTTAAGACTATAAATGTCAGGAATCGTTTCATTATTGAGCCCTTTCTAATTCACCTTAAGAACACATCTTCAAACAAATAAAGAGTAAATCTGTTATATGCTCAGTTATCCCGATACATCGGGGCTGAGCCTTATCGCCGATAAAGTATCAAATCTACTCTGAAGATTCAAGCTTTTGATTACTCAAAAGTCAAACTAAAAATTATACCAGGTTCTTTCGGATTCGGCCATAACAATACTGATAATTAACTTTGTCGGTGATGATTACAGCAATAACAGACATATTTATCTGTTTATGAGTTACGACGAGAACGCTTATCAACTTTCAATATAGGGTGCCTAACCACGTAATACGAGCACGGCATATTAGGTCTGTTTCTTTGTGTAATGTTGACCATTTTCTCGAATGTAACTCACAAACGGCTTATCCGATATTGCTAAATTGCCGATTATTTGCATAGTGCATAAAAACAATGATAAATGGAGTTCGTATTTGTCTAACTAAAATCATTAAGAAAAGAGCAGGATTATGAATATTGCAATTGCACCGGAAGTAATTTTAGAAGTCATGAAAGAGCATGAACAGTCGCTTGCTCGCTTGTATGAACTTTATGCCGGGAAATTCCCCGAATATAAAGGCTTTTGGACCGAATTATCCCTTGAGGAGGTTCAGCATGCTGGCTGGATAGATAAACTTCAGGCCAATATTGAAGATAGTACCGAGGATTTTATCGTCGAAAGGTTTCCGGTAGGGGCTATTCAGCGTTCGACCGAATTTGTTAACAAACAGACGGTTGCGGCAGATCAGCCCGACTTTATATTGATAAATGCCTTGTCAACGGCTCTGCGCCTCGAAGAGGCTCTGATGGAAAACAAATACTTTGAAGTCATTGAAACCGACAGCATAAAAACAAAACGCACTTTAGCAATGCTGACTCGAAGCACTCTGGAACATTACCAAAGGATCCGCAAACTCTGGCAGGAGCATAAATGAGATTGTCTGCGTCATGTCCGTGGCTGTTGTGCAGTTTT
>CBDURK010000006.1:0-19297 GCA_965369645.1 uncultured bacterium
TTTTAACTGGGTATCGCAACGTGGAGGATTTCGGCGGTTCAGAGACCGGCGTATCGTTTGGACGGTACTATAAGCCCAGCACCGGCAACTATAACTTTGTACTGATGTCTGAAAATACTCCCGGCTTTGCCAATGCTTATCCGAAGGTAGGCCCGATAGTCATCAACGAGATTATGTACAATCCATCCTGGCCCGCTGGCAGCTCATATACCAATGACCAGTATGAATATGTAGAGCTTCATAACATCAGCAACGAACCTGCCTCTTTATATCATTTTGACACTGCTCAGCCGTGGAAGTTCAGCGACGGTATTGAATTTATCTTTCCTGCTGATGTTCCCGTTACGATACCTGCCGGCAGTTATTTATTGATTGTCAAGGATCCGGATGCGTTTTCCTGGCGGTATCCCGCTGTCCCAGTTGAAAAGATTCTTGGTCCTTATAGCGGCAGCTTAAATAACGCCGGCGAGAGGCTTGAGCTTTCCATGCCTGGTGACGTGGACAACTCCGGCACACTTTATTACATTCGCGTTGACAGGGTAAGTTACAGTGATGGCTCTCATCCTGGGAATTCCCCCGATGGACTTGACCACTGGCCGATAGCCCCGAACGACGGCGAATCGCTGACTCGCAAGATTTCATCCGATTACGGCAATGACCCCGAAAACTGGACCGCCTCTGCACCTTCACCTGGAACTGTCAATCCGTAAAATTTCAAGGTAGGCAAAAAAAACGCGTCTCATAAGAAGCGGGCCACTATTGGCTTTTCTTCAGGATTGCCATCAATTCATCATCTGTCAATGAAATCGGATTACCTTTCATACTGCTTGACTTTTGGGATTTCGCGATCACTATTGAAAAGTCCCGCTCTTTCAATCCAAACTCTGATAGTGGGGGAACTTTTAATGCCAGGCAAATATCTCGTACCCACTCTACTAAATCAACAGTTTTTGCCGTACTCCCGTTTAGTAGTTGGGCAATCTCACTATAACGAGCTAATGCTGGTGAGCCGGGTTCGCGTTTTTGCAATGCTTGTACGTTAGCTTCCATAACATATGGTAAAAGCCGGGCACATATCGTTCCATGAGGAGCGGAAATCATACCTCCTAACGGACCAGCCAAGCCATGCACAGCTCCTAATTTTGCGTTTGCCAGAGCTAATCCGCTAAAGAGACTTGCCAAGGCCATGTCTTCACGGGCCCTGGAGTCATTGCCGTCTTCATAAGCTTGTCGTAAAGAACGACCCGCTCGCTTTAGACCCTCTCGGCATATACCATCTGTTAGTGGATTTGCCTTATTGGAAACATAGGCTTCCATGAGTTGAGTGAGCGCATCCAAACCTGTACTGGCGGTAATAGACGGTGACATCGAGTGAGTCAGCACTGGGTCAATCACAGCCAAACGGGGAGATATCAATGGACCGCGCAAACTTACTTTGACCTGATGCTCTGGTACACTCAGCACGGCATTTTGTGTGACCTCAGCGCCTGTTCCAGCTGTAGTTGGAATCGCGATATAAGGAACCGGGCTTTGAGTTAGCGGCTTACCATGACCGACAACCTCAAGGTAATCCTCCAGTTCACCGATGTTGCTCAGCATTGCGGCAATGACTTTACCGGTATCTAATGCGCTTCCGCCTCCAATGCCTATGACTAATTCACTTTTGGCCCGGCGGGCCTTTTCAATACCTTGTTTTGCTATAGTTGTAGTCGGCTCACCGGTAACACTGTACGTGGCGTATTCAATTCCCTGTTTATTTAGCTTTTCGAGAAGCGGTTCGGCTCGTTCGAGACTGTGCCCTGTAACAACAAAAGCGCGTTTTCTCATCTCGGCCGCTAAGGGCACTACGTCCCGGATTGTCCCGGCGCCGAAGATTATATGGGTGGATGTTGCGAATTCAAATCTCATTATCTCTCATGCTAAAGGTTAATTGCTGCAATCAATTCCAGCCCTTTTCATCAGGAAATACATTTGTGTATTTAATACTGGTCCGCGGTTCAGCCATCATACCTGCCACAGCATCTCGCCATTTTTGGTAATGAGCTGTTTCTTTGTGCCTGGCCGGGTCGTCTGGGGTTCGATAGACTTCGACCAGCACAAAACGTGTTGAATCATCTTGCTGTTGGATAATATCGAACCGTGCAATGCCTGGCTCCTGAATGCTGTTACGGGCGTTTTCGAGGGTGGCTTTCTGGAATGTCTCAACTTGATTAGATTTTACGTGAACAAAAACGTGGACTATCAACATAACATTCTCCTTACAGTTTTATCCAAAGATGTGAAGTTTACCAAATAAGCTGCCTGTAAACAAATGATTCTTACGGTCTCTAAAATCGGCTCATTTTATTTGTGAATTTTCACGAGATATCCATCAATATTAAACTCCGAAAAAAGTAATTAAAGGACCAAAACGTCATTAGGTATATCATAAGGTTAGCTTTCGAATATCGGACCTTAAAATTAAAAAGAGAATACTCGCTTTATCACTAAATTGTCTTGACATGGCGGCTGATATTTTGTATACTTAATATGTTGTGAGTGCAAGTAAAGCGGCTTACGCTATAACGCATTAACCATTTTAATAATGCACAAGAAGGCACTATACAATATGGAGACTGAGTGAAGAAAAGCTGATAACAAATCACCTGTCTCCTTCTTTTTTGCGCTTCTGAAAAATTGTGTCCAATCACACGTCCATATTATTTCCTTCACTTTAACTTGCCCGGAGAACATATAACCGCCGGCTCTTTGATTTGAAAACGATAGTTGTATATCATCTCTCACCAATTCGTACACTAACAAATACATCGTTCATGCTAAAGTGTATTATCTCGGTCTTTGTTACGAACTCACACAATCTTTAGCACCTTAAGCTCATGAGGCCGCATTTGTAGTAACATATCAGCATTGACTGCATTCTGTTGTCCGGTTTGAGGGTCAAGTAAATAACGCTGCCCTTTAACCGAAGCAGTCAGCCTGAATGAGATGTGCTCTTGACCTTCGTTAAAGATTATGTAGTAGTGGATTCGGTCTTTTACAACGTGACGGATTCTAAGGTCTGGCTCAACAGGTGAAAAACTGATGTCTTTTGGTATCTGGCTGTTGATTTTTTCCAGTAGCAAAGTTTTGTTATCAGCTTTTTCCCAACGAATAAGGCGACCGGCATTCTCCAAAACTTGCAGCGCATCTTTTGCTTCTGGAGGTGGATCAAATTCAACAATTAGTGCCTTATAGTGCATACCTGCGATATGGATACCGTCCGGCCTTACGTGCGCATCTTCCCACAGGTGTCTGGCTTCAAGATAATTGAAATCGAGTTGGTTTTGGAAGCAGACTTTGGCGGCTTGCCACGGCAAGTGGTCGTTCAGGCCGAGGATCGCAAGCGAGCAGATGTGTTTGCTGTCAGTGTTCAGCCAGCACAGGCGGCGACTCGCATCAGCAAAGGGTTTATATTGTTTCCACCAGGGACTGTTGGGGCCGACATCAGGTGGACGTTCGTCGATACGAGGTCCTCTAACCGAGTAGTAAAAGGCATGTGGAACCAGCATGTTACAGCCGCGGGTAATTAGCCAGTTGGTCAGCCATTTCATCTCATCGAAAGTGAAATTGTGTCCGTACGCTCCGCAGTATTCGTTTAAGTTGCGTCTTCTGCCGAGATGAATCATCGCTGAAGAGGCGCACTTACCCTGAGTTGATTGGGAACCCTCTAATGCATTGGCTTTGTTCGGTTCGATATAACGCCAAACAATGTCTTGCCCCGGCATGTGAAAATGCCTCAGATGTCCGATATCGTCAGGGGCGGCCGGGTGACCGGTAAGAGCGATGCCGTGAGAATCACACCACCGAGAAATTTGCTTGTAAAATGTTTCTTCAAGCCTTGCTTGCAGGGCTCGAAAGTAATCTCGCCGATACCGCTCGGCATCCGGTTCATCCTTATACCAAAGGCTCGGAAGGAATGGCGTAAAGTCATAGCCAAGAAATCGATTTACATGTTCGAGTATACCCGTTGTCCCGGGTACGGCTCCTCGCTCCGAGCGTTTGGCCAGAAAAGATGGCTCATCTGTGAATACGGCATGAATTGTTTTTCCGAAATGTCCTTTGAACTCATCGTAGTAACGCTGATATACCAGGCGAATAAAACAAGCTACAGCCTCCGGATCAAGAAGATCAGCTCCAGGCGGCGAGTTCTCAGGAACTTCTTTATGGTTAGCCCGTCTGGGAGGATCATCCTCAAGAAAGTGTAATCCGCGAATTATGGAATATCCATCCCTGATAGCTCTGTCAACGATAGCTATCCGATGTCCGTTTCTCCTGCGTTTAATAATAGCCACGAGATTTTGGCCCCGAGAAAGCTCAGGCTCTCCATTTGCGCCGATATGAATATCATATTTCTTCGTGCCCGGCTCTGTCTCATCAAGGTCAATAGCAAACAGACCACGTGTCCGAAAGGCAGCGTTCTCTTTAACAACTTGTCCGCTCGATGAACCGCTCGGATACATACCTTCATCATATAGTAATACCCACATACCGTGCTTCGCCGCCTCTTCGATAGCAATACGCATGAACTTAATCATGTTCTCGCTCATCCAACCGATACTTTTGGGCAGCCCTGCTCGTGGATGAATCAGGAATCCATGAACGCCATGTGCCCGGAAATCTGCGATTTGGCGTATAATCTCTTGTTCCGAGAGTTCATCGTTCCAAAACCAAAATGGACACAGAGAAAACTCTGCCGGTGGATTTATCCAACCGGTGGATATCTTTTGCAGGCTGCCCTTTTTGCCCGGCATGTGTGTGCCTCCCGAGGCATAAACTGTTGCCGCTCCGATAGCACCTGTCCCTACAGTTACCAGAAAACGGCGTCTATCGATATTGTATGAGTTAAGTGGTTTTATTTGATCCATGGTTAATGGTTCTCCGATTCAATTTCACAGTTTCTATTGTCCGAATCTATGCGTCCAATACCCTGTTTAATAATACCTACTATGGCCTCCTGTTTCCCCGCCTATATTAATATACAATCAAATAGCGACTCTTTCAAGTTCTAACAGAAAATGATGACCATGAGTGATATTAAGGTAGCGTAAACCGACACGTATAAATTGTAAATCCAATTGACAATTTATCAATGAAGGCTTAAGATATATTCGCTATTTTTTGATTTACTTTTTTAAATACTTTGAAAGGTAACCTCTTATGAAGAAAAGCATTCGTTGTGCTTCAGTATTCTTAGCCTTATGTTTCACTTGTCTATCAGTTCAAGCCGCAGAAACAGCCAATCCCTTTATTGGACGCTGGGCATTGACCATTCCCGGCGGTGGTGCAGGCTGGCTTGGTGTCGAACAGAAATACGGTGGGCTCAGTGCGAGCATCCTGTGGGGCGGTGGAAGTGTTCTCCGAATGGCCAGTGCATACGTTGACGGAGATACGTTACATGTTACACGTGTTTATGACGTTGAACGCAAAGACGCCGATGGCACTGTGGCTTGGAAGGATACTTTTACTGAAGTAATTTTGGCGAAGGTTTCGGGCGATAATCTGCATTTAACACAAATCCGACCTCACTCAAATGGAAAGGGTGTCAATAGGAGAGAATTTACAGGTAAGCGGATTCCTCCGTTGCCTCCGAAGCCGAACTTGTCCAGGGCCAAATACGGAAAACCAATTGCACTGTTCGATGGTACCAATCTGGATAAGTGGAAACTGACCAATCCGAGGCAGACAAATGGTTGGTCGGTTAAGGATGGGATTCTTGTTAATAATCCTGCTCAGCAAAAGGGAAAACGTCATATTTCCTACGGCAACCTTCGCACAGTAGCCGAATTCGAGGACTTCAACCTGAAATTAGAAGTGAAGGTTTCCAAGAGGGAGAACAGCGGGATTTATCTGCGAGGTATCTATGAAATTCAGGTCAGCGATACGTATGGTAGAAGTCTTGATTCACATAACATGGGAGGAGTTTACAGCCGAATTAAACCTATTCTGAGTGCTGAGAAGCCGGCGGGGCAATGGCAGACTATGAATATCACTCTTTTGGATCGCCATGTAACAGTGAAATTAAATAATAAAGTGATTATTGACAATGAGCCGCTTCTTGGTTGTACCGGCGGTGCGATGTGGTCGGATGAATTCAAGGCCGGTCCCATCTATCTTCAGGGTGACCACACAGGTATAAATTATCGAAATATCGTTCTCACCCCGATTACCAAAGATTAAGAGTAATCGATAGAAAGTTATCTTTAGGGAACTGCCCAAGGGGTAGCTGTTTCTGCTGAAAATCACTTATGAGCTTGTTTCAAAACTATAATGGGTGATAATGGCATAAATTAAGAACAGGGTCGTCAATGAAAAGTTTAGGCATTTATATATCGATAATACTCACCCTAACTGTAGCCAATAGTGCTGTTTGCGGTTCACGAACGCGAAACAGGCAAAGGCCGAGAAGTGTTACATCCCCGCGTGCGGAGCTGAGCCTGAAGGATGTCCCTTTTAAGATTGTGTATGAAACTTACCGGGAAACCAAAGGCCGGCAAAACTGGGAATTGTACTTGATAAAAGCCGACGGCTCCAATCCGACCAACCTTACTAATACCCCTGATGTCGATGAGATGTATCCACATGTTTCCCCCGATGGTACAAAAATTTGTTTCGTTACTGATAAAGGGACAGGTAGAAGAAAAGTTCGAAGTGTCTATTACATGAAGATTGATGGAACCGAACGTTTCAAGGTTGCCGGGAACGCCAGACAGCCTTGCTGGAGTTTCGACAGCAAAAAAATTGCTTATCTACCGGGAGAATTTGAACGATACAATGCAAGGCCGTATGCAACCTCGGGGCTTATAATTTACGACCTTGAGGCCGATTCACATACACCACATCAAAATAAAAGTTTACAGCATATTTATGCTCTGTGTTGGTCCCCCAACGAAAATTGGTTCACTGCTGCTGTCCAGGGAGGCATGGGCTACAGCGACGCTATCCTGGCTTTCGAAGCCAACGGAACAAAAGTGTTTGACCTGGGATGGATGGGAGTCAAGGGGTGCCGGCCAGACTTTAATCTTGAAGGCGACAAAATGGTATGGGGAGAGACTGACTGGAATCTTCGCCTGGGTGATATCGACCTGACGGGGCCTACACCCCGGGTGACTAATTTAAGCCAGGTTGTCGAATGCCTGCGGCAGTCTAAAGTTTATCATGTCGATTTTTCGCCGGATGGGCAGTACATTGCTTTCAGTTATGGCCCTTTCAAAGGTGCGCAGCAAGTTGGCGGTAAAGCGAGAGGCTGGGATATCTGCGTGAGTGATATGTCCGGAAATTGGGTCAAAATTACTACTGACGGCAAGCACAACAAGGAGCCCGATTGGGTGCCGATTTTACAAAACACCACTGAATAAAAGGAGAAAATTACAATGAGACGATACACTTTTTGTACTCTTGTATTGGTTTTGCTTGTGGCCAATGAAGCTCTTTGTGCCACAAGGTTGCCGGATGATTCTAAA
Organism: uncultured bacterium; assembly: GCA_965369645.1. Lineage (GTDB taxonomy): Bacteria > Planctomycetota > Phycisphaerae > Sedimentisphaerales > Anaerobacaceae > NIOZ-UU13. Next base: position 7,500 of record CBDURK010000006.1, read on the forward strand.
CTTCGGCAAACTCCTTATCCGAAATCTGAACTGAATCTCAAAGAAATCCCATTCAGAATTGTATATGAAACCTACCGCAAGACTAATGGCAGGGAGAACTGGGAACTATACCTGATAAATGCCGATGGCTCCAATCCTGTTAATCTAACCAACACTCCTGATGCGGATGAATTATATCCTCATGCTTCTCCAGATGGCACTAAGGTTTGTTTTGTAGTAGATGAAATGGTTGGAAATAAAAAGGTTCGAAATGTCTATTATATCAACATCGATGGGACCGGACGTCTCAAGGTTGCTGATAATGCCCGGCAGCCATGTTGGAGTCCTGATAGCAAAACTATCGCTTATCTAAAGGGTGAATTTACCCGTTACACCATTAAAGACTATGCCACTACGGGGATTTTCTTTTACGATATAGATACGAAGCAACATAGAGAACATCGAAATAAAAGTCTTTTTCATCTTTATAATATTTGCTGGTCGCCGGATGGTAATTGGTTTCTTGCAACTGTTCACGGAGGCATGGATTTCAAACATGCCAACCTGGCAATCCAGGCCGACGGCACTAAAATTTATGATTTAACTAAGTTTGGTGTCACAGGTTGCAGACCTGATTTTAGTCTCTTTGGTAATAAGATAACGTGGGGATTGACTGATTGGGATTTATGCATGGCTAATATTAATTTTGCGTCCTCTACACCCCAGGTGACTGATGTTCGCCGTGTTATCAAGTGTCGAGAAGAGTATGAGGTTTATCACACTGATTTCTCCCCGGATGGCAAGTACATTGCTTTCAGTCACGGCCCAAAGGCAACTGAAATGGTAGGCGGCAAAGCGCCGAACTGGAATATTTGCCTCAGTGATATGACAGGCAAGTGGGTGGAAATCACCAGAGACGGCAATCACAACAAAGAACCTGATTGGGTGCCGATTACAACAACAAAACGTTGAGACCAAAAATTCGTTTTGCCTGCACTTATAAAAAAGCTGAAAAGAAGGAAAATAGTCAATGACCATCCCCTATAGAGAGTTGATAAGTAAAGCCCTTTATCTGCTGATTGTATTAACAATTATATCAGGTTGTCGACGTATTGAAGATGAGGCCGGTACGCTGGAGGTTATAACAACAAAGACAGGAATTGAGATGGTAAAAATTCCTGAAGGCTGGTTTGATATGGGCAGCAAGGACAATTCACCGGATGAGTCTCCGGTGCATAAGGTATGGATCGACTCATTCTGGATGGACAGATATGAGGTGGTTCAAGAGCAATTCAAGAAATTTCAAATCTCTGATCCTTCTCATTTCAAAGATCCGAATAATCCTTTAGAGCAGATTAACTGGACCGATGCCACTCTATTTTGCAATGAGCGTTCACTCGCCGAGGGTCTCGAACCTTGTTACGATGAAGGGACCTGGGAATGTAATTTTCAGGCAAATGGATACAGATTGCCCACAGAGGCCGAGTGGGAGTATGCTTGCCGGGCCGGCATCCGCACAAATTTCAGCTTTGGTAATGATATCCGGAACTTGAAGGACCATGCCTGGTTCGCTGAGAACTCATCAGAAAAAACACATCCTGTTGGAAATAAGAAACCCAATCCATGGGGGCTTTATGATATGTATGGAAATGTATCAGAATGGTGCAATGATTTTTATTCCGAAAATTATTACCAAAACAGCGACCAAAAGAATCCGAAAGGACCAATTAAAGGTAAGGAACGGGTCTTGAGAGGAGGGGCATGGAACTCCAGCCCCGACAGTTGCCGGTCATCATACCGCACAAGCGACCCTTCTATCGATGACACCTGTCTTGCGAGTGATGCTATAGGATTTCGCTGTGTAAGAAATGCATCTAATAACAAATCTCCTGAGAAGGATATAGTGAAAGATAAACAAACTCGGGAAATATCAAAAACGGCGCTGGTCTATGACGACATCTATCTCGAACATAAAACAACCGAAGGCCATCCGGAAGCACCTCAGAGACTGGTTGCGATAACTGCCAAATTGAAGGCAAGTGGATTATACTCTCAATTGCTTAAGCTCTCACCCAGGCCGGTCTCTTCCGAATGGCTGACAATGGTTCACTCTCCCGAATATATTCAGCGTGTTAGGAGCAGTTGCGAGAACAATGCAGCTTATCTTGATTCCATGGATGTTCCGATATCAGCAGAATCCTACGACGCCGCGCTGACAGCAGCGGGGGGGGTGCTTTCAGCTATTGATGCTGTCGTAGAAAGAAAAGTCACAAACGCCTTTTGTGCGGTCCGTCCGCCGGGCCACCATGCACTAAAGGATAAGGCAATGGGATTCTGTATCTTTAATAATGTTGCTGTCGGTGCACGATATATTCAAAAGAAACATAACCTCTCGGATATACTAATTGTGGATTGGGACGTGCACCACGGCAATGGCACTCAGGCGATGTTCTACGATGATCCTTCGGTTCTGTACTTTAGTACTCACCAGTACCCCTTCTATCCGGGCACCGGAAGCGAAGCAGAAAAGGGCGGTGGACAAGGTTTGAATTATAACATTAATGTCCCTTTGTCAATTGGTTCCGGAGATGCTGATTATGTGAAGGCGTTCAAAGAGAAACTTGAGCCTGCTGCTCTTGCCTTTTCTCCCGACTTTGTCCTCATTTCTGCCGGATTTGATGCCCATAAAGATGACCTGCTTGGCGGCATGAAGGTCACTGCTGATGGATTTGCTCAACTGACACAGATCGTCAAAGAGATATCCGAAAAGTGTTGCCAAGGTCGGCTTGTGTCCGTTCTTGAAGGGGGCTATGGCCTGGAAGGATTGGCTGATTCTGTAGAAGCACACATTCAGGTCTTGACGAGATAAAGGAACGCAAGGAATGCTATTTCATACCTGGCCGTTTGCACTATTTTTCATTATTGTCTATCCAGCCTACCTGGCTCTCAAGAACACCAGGCTCAGATTTCCATGGCTTTTGGCCTCTTCATATTTCTTCTATGCCTGTTTCAATCCCTTATATCTGATTATTATCTCGTATTCGACGCTGCTTGACTACCTCGTCGTTATGAAAATGGAAAATAGTTCACGAAGGAAAATGTGGCTTTCCATTAGCGTTGTAAATAATCTCGGACTGCTTGGCTTTTTCAAATATGGCGGATTCGTCACCGACAACTTAAACCTTCTGCTGTCTTCATTGAAAATTCCGTATGCCCTTGCTTCTCCCGGCATACTTTTACCTCTGGGCATATCGTTCTATATCTTCCAGTCAATGAGCTACACAATTGATTTCTATCGTGGTAATATAGCCAGGGAGACGAGCTTAATAAAATATGCTACCTTTGTCTCACTCTTCCCGCGATTACTGGCCGGCCCGATTGAACGGGCTAAAAATTTACTCCCCCAAATGCATAAACCCCCAAAGGTTTCCATGCAGGATGTGACGGACGGCATTTCTCTTTTTGTCGTCGGTTTTTTCAAAAAAGTTGCCTTGGCCGACTATTTGGCTATGTATGTTGACAGGGTGTTTGATGCTCCTGATCAGTTTCATACGCCCGCGTTGCTCCTGGCCACTTTTTTGTTTTCCTGGCAGATATACTTTGACTTCAGCGGCTACACGGATATGGCGCGGGGCATAGCGCGAATGATGGGCTTTCGCTTAATGCTGAATTTCAATAATCCGTATTTGGCAACAGGTCTGGGTGATTTCTGGGCAAGATGGCATATCAGCCTTTCCTCATGGTTCAAAGACTATGTCTATATTCCTCTTGGAGGCAACCGCAAGGGCAGATTTAACACCTACAGAAATATGTTTCTTACTTTGGTAATTTCGGGATTGTGGCATGGTGCGGCCTGGACATTCATCATCTGGGGTGTCGTGCATGCACTCGGATGTTGTTGCACCCGGGAGTTGGAAAAAACTGCGTTCTACAAAGATAGAGTACCGAAAATAGCAAAACAACTGCTTGTGTTTATCTTCGTCAGCTTTGCATGGATTTTCTTCCGGGCAGAAACAATTAATGACGCATGGGTGATTTTGGCAAGAATGTTCACCTCGGGACTGGAAAATCCTTATTGTCCGTTGCTTGCTCTGGTCTTGATTTTTGCTGTGTGGCTGTATCAGTTTGCTTATGAATCCAGTATTAAGTGGGTCCTTGAGCTAAGAGCCATCCGCATAGGAATTGTTCTTTTGTTAATTTTATATCTGGTGGTCTTTGCCCCTGCAAGTGACAAGGCGTTTATCTACCTGCAGTTCTGATATTAGTGAGACCTTTAACTAAAGGTGAAATGCGATGAATAAAAGCGGCATATTCGAGAATATAAAAAAATCATACCCGCCCGGGAAATCTGAGGTTGCTTTCAGTTCCAACTCTGTGAGATTATCCGGATATGAATTGATTTTCGTCTCTATAGTGGCTTCGTTTTTATTTTATTTTGGACCCGGGCTTTGGCAGCGGATAGAGAAATTTGAGCCTGAGTCCGACTTTCGCCTGCCTTATGAGTTAAGCAGCGACTACTGGTTGTACAGCCGCTATTGCCGAAAGGCAATCTCAAATTATGAGACGCTTGTAATTGGAGATTCCGTTGTTTGGGGGCATTACGTTTCTCAAGACAACACATTGTCGCACTATCTCAACCAAATGACTGGCCGGGACCAATTTGCTAATTTAGGTGTGGACGGCATTCACCCCGTGGCTTTATCGGGTTTGCTGAAATACTATGGCCGTGACATTTCGGATAAGAAGATTGTGCTGCATTTTAATCCTTTATGGATGAGTTCAAGTAAACAGGATTTACAATCTACAAAAGAGTTTCGTTTCAATCATCCCAAATTGGCCCCTCAGTTTTTCCCGAAAATCCCCTGTTATAGAGAGCCGTTTTCCGGGAGATTTTCCATTGTAACCCAGCGATATGTCCCTATCTTAAACTGGACATCTCATTTAAAGGTAACTTATTTTGAGAATATGGATATACCTACATGGACACTGGAACATCCATATAAAAATCCTGCCGGTGCTATAACTCTTGAGCTTCCAATTCTGGTAAAAGATAATCAGAACGAATATGTCTCCTGGATAGAGAAAGGGACTACCCAAAAAGATTTCCCGTGGGTTAAACTTGAGACGTCAATACAGTGGAAATTTTTCCGGAAATCGGTTGAGTTGCTAAAGGGAAGAGGTAACAACGTATTTGTTCTCATAGGCCCATTTAACGAGCACATGCTAAAAGGCCAGAGCATAGAAACATATCGACAGATGAAAAGTGAGATTGCTCTCTGGCTGCAGCAAAATAACATTGCCTACTATATGGCTCCGGCATTACCCAGCGAGCTGTATGCTGATGCCAGTCATCCGCTGGACAAAGGATATACCATGATTGCCAAACAGCTCCTTGAAAATGATTCATTCATATCCGGCATCCTCAACTCCAGTTCAAATTAATCATTATCTCCAGGCTAAAACGAACATTTCTCTTGATTTTTAACTCAATAAGCATACTATTGCTTTTTGGTTTCCGGCCTTGTGCTTGATAAATTGAGGTACCATTATGAGTAAGCGTTGGGCATTTACACTCATTGAACTCTTGGTGGTAATTGCTATAATCGCATTGTTGATGGCTATTTTAATGCCCGCACTTAGTTATGTCCGCAAGCAGGCGCGTTCAGGGGCTTGCCAGAGTAATCTCCGGCAGTTGTGCCTGGCCATGAATCTTTACGCACTTGACCACGATGACCGAACTATGCCCTTTTCTCATCAGCCCGGAATGTACTGGTTCCATCAAATGGCCCCATATCTGAGCGCCAAGGATTATAAGAACAACCCGGAAGAACACTTGGAAGGTGTGATGAAAGTGACTTTTTGTCCGATGGCAAAGCGCCAGGATAGTCCTGATGCATCCTTCTACGGTTCGGCTTATACCTCATGGCGTTTCATGGGCGGTGAAGGCAGCTACGGGCTGAATCTATGGTTATTACCCGACGATCCGATTTATGCCCCGGAATTTCCGGCGGGCAATTTCTTTATGAAGTATTCGGATGCTCCGCAGCGTGTCCCGCTCTTAGGAGATTCTGTGTGGGTCGGTTCGTGGCCTTTCGCTAACGATACGGTGCCCGATGACCTGTCTGGAGAAACAGGAAGCTATCCCCACGGTGAAGGATACTTTATGTGGCGTTTCTGTGTTGACCGGCATAAAAAAGCGACTAATATTGGATTTGTGGATAGCCACGTAGAAAGGATTTATCTGGAAGAATTGTGGACACAAAAATGGCACCGGAACTTTAAGCCAAACGATGATGTGTCTATACAATGAATTGGACCACTTTCTGTTACCATAGGAAAAAGAGAGCAAAAAATGAAAAAAGAAAAACTAACACAATCTTTCAGCGTAATAGTCATTACTCTATCAATCGCTTTTCTTTTGCTAACAGAAACTTGTGGAGCAAATTCAAAAGGACCGTACACTCGAATCAATTCAGAAAATCAGATCAGGCGAATACCCAAAACAGCATACAAGCAGGTAAAAAGGAGAACAACAAATCCTTCGAGTTTTAAACCTGATATGCCTTTCAGTGAAGCAATTGACATTTTGCGTAATTCAACTTTTCCACGGTTAAATATCGTAGTGCTTTGGAAAGATTTGGAGGAGAATGCGGACATCTATAGAGAAACTCCTATTGGCACCGATGGCCTTTCAAGAGTTCCTTTACGAACACACTTGAAAATCCTGTTGATGTCGGTTTCAGCAGGAGGCGCGGAAAAATTGGGATATGTAGTTGATGAAGGAGTTATAATTATTGCAACACGAAGCTCTTTACCGAGGAAAGTGGTAACTCGTATTTATAATATTACAGATTTAGTCAGTGCGCCTGCAAATTATCGTCTTAGGCCCGGATTTGGCATGCCCTTTGGTTTTGGCGGAATGCCTAATGGTGGCATGATGCCCTTCGGCGGTACTGGTTTTACCGGACAGGGATCCTATAGCTCCCCAAACAGAGGTGCTTATGGGATTTCTAATAGAACAAGGGCGAGTAGGTAGAAAAGACATGATATCAGGGCCAAAGAAGAGGATTTTGAATGAAGCCAACTTTATTGATTTTGGCGGCAGGGATGGGTACTCGTTACGGTGGACTTAAGCAAATTGATCCTATTGGTCCCAACGGCGAAATAATTATCGATTATTCTATCTATGATGCCATAAATGCCGGATTTGGCAAAGTCGTTTTTGTGATTCGACATTGTTTTGAAGATGCTTTCAAAGAAAAGATTGGCAGGAATTTTATTAACCTTGCCAAAACAGTCTTTACTTACCAGGAGGTTGAAACTTGCGTTGAAGGTTTTGAACTGCCGAAACACCGAGACACACCCTGGGGTACCGGACATGCAATACTCGTTGCCTGCGATTTAATCCATGAGCCGTTTGCAGTCATTAATGCCGATGACTACTACGGCCCGGATGCGTTTAAGACAATGGCCGGATTTCTCACAAAGAAAGACCTATCCTGTAACGATTACGCAATGGTCGGTTATACACTCAGAGATACTTTAAGTGAATACGGTTCTGTTGCCAGAGGTCTGTGCCGCTGCGATGAAAACATGTTCTTAAGGGGGATTATCGAACGTAAAAAAATCGAAAAAACATCGACCGGTGCCCGCTATTTTGAGGACGATGGATCAGAGCATGTTCTAACCGGTAATGAAATTGTTTCGAGGAATATGTGGGGATTCCAGCCGTCAATATTTAATCATCTCAAAGTGTGCTTTGGCCAATTTCTCGAAGAACGAGGCAATGAAACAAATTCAGAGCTATTCATACCAACGGTCGTGGATGAGCTCATAGAAAAAGAAAAAGCCACAGTAAAAGTCCTGCACGCAAATGACAAATGCTTTGGAGTTACTTATCGTAAAGATGCGCCCAATGCGGCAAAATGTATCCGCCTGCTGATAGAGCAAGGTCTTTATCCTGAGAACCTCTGGGATCAATCGTGAAACACGACATCAAGTCAATCGTAAAACATTTTTGTATCTGCGGTGAGTTAACTGAAATAAAACCTCTGCTCCGTGGTCACATTAACGATACATACGTTCTGACCACTAAGAAGAACAAACATATTGTCCGGTATATCCTTCAGCGAATAAATCACACTGTGTTCAAAGACCCTCCTTCGGTAATGAAAAACATTATCCGTGTTACCGAACACATACGAAACCGTATGCAGAGAATTGCCCCGCTCTTGGCGTCTCGCCAGTTGACTGTTATCGGCACTATTGATAATACGTGCTTTCATAAAGATGCTGATGGCAACTTTTGGCGAGTATATAACTTCATAGAGGATGCTGTTGCATATGATACTGTTGATTCTGCCGATTTGGCGTATGAAGCGGCACGGATGTTCGGCTGGTTCCAGAAGATGCTGGTTGACCTCCCCGGCCCGGCCTTGCATGAGAGCATCTGTGACTTCCACAACACACCAAAGCGTTTCAAAACCTTCCAGCGTGTTCTCAAAGAAGACTCTTGTAATCGAGCGAAAAATGCAAAACCCGAAATTCAATATTTATTTGATAATGCGTCCATCTGTGACGTCTTGCTGAATTTGGCCGACAAAGGTAAAATCCCCATTCGTATTACGCACAATGATTCGAAGGTGAACAATGTGATGCTGGACAAAAATACCAACAAAGGTGTCTGCGTAATTGATTTGGATACCGTTATGCCGGGCCTGTCGATTTATGATTTTGGTGATATGATCCGAACCGGGACCACTTTCGCCGATGAGGATGAACGTGACTTATCGAAAGTAGCTATGGACCTGCCGATGTTTGAAGTGTTCGTTCGAGGTTTCGCCGAGCATAGCAGCCATTTTCTCACATCCGCAGAGAAAGAGCACCTTGCCTTTGCTGCCAAGCTAATCACCTTTGAGCAGCTTATCAGGTTTCTCACCGACTATCTGGCCGGTGATATCTACTATAAGGTTCACCGCAAAGACCATAATCTCGACCGCAGCCGCACACAGATGAAGCTGGTCCGCTCGATTGTTGCCCAGGAAGATGCTATGAACGAAGTAATCGAAAGGATTTTTCAGCAGATCGATTGATTTGCTTCTTTGATGTTCTAAAAAAAGGATTCTTTGCCTAACACTTGCAGAAAGTATAAAGTATGTTGTTAATGTATTTTGTAAACGGAGAAAAATATGGACTGGAATGCTGTTGGAATTGAAACCAATTTTAGCACTTTAGACTGGTGTATCGTCGTTGGCTATCTAATAACCATTGTAGCGATTGGTATTTATATAAGACGATATATAACCAATGTTACGGATTTCATGGTTGCCGGCCGGGGCTTAAAAACTTTCCTTGCGATTGCGACAATGATTGGAACCGAATTAGGTCTGATTACTGTAATGTATTCATCTCAAAAAGGCTTTAATAACGGATTCGCTGCCTTTCACATTGCCCTGGCCGCTGCTATTGTAACCTTAGTTGTAGGCCTGACCGGATTCATCGTCGTGCCTCTGCGACGCATGAAGGTAATGACCATACCTGAATTCTACGAGAAGCGTTTCGGGCGAGGCGTACGTATTCTTGGCGGGATCATATTGGCATTGTCTGGGATTCTCAATATGGGATTATTCCTCAAGGCCGGCTCTCTTTTTGTAATGGGCATCACCGGCCTGACAGATCCTCGTCACCTCAAGATTATTATGTCTGTCCTGCTCGGTATGGTATTGCTGTACACTACTCTGGGCGGAATGGTCTCCGTGGTGGTTCTTGACTATATACAATTCGTAGTTTTATCATTCGGCCTTTTGGCCGCGAGTTTGTTATCCATCAGATATCTGGGCTGGGATAACATCATCGAAACAGTTTCCAGCTTAAAAGGCCGGGCGGGTTTCGATCCTTTTCACGGCGAGGGTTTTGGTGTTAATTATGTTGTATGGATGTTCTTCCTCGGCCTGGTTAGTTGTGCCGTTTGTCAAACAGCTGTCATCCGTGCCTGTTCCGCCGAAAATACCCGTACCGTCAAAAAAATCTACACCTGGGCTTCTATCGGTTTTCTCATGCGGTTCCTTCTGCCGTATTTTCTCGGAATTTGTGCTCTAACCTATATGGCCGATAACGAGTCATTAAAAAAAGTCTTTCTCCCTGATGGCGGTTCCGCGGATCCACAGGTAACTCTGATGGCAATGCCCATATTCTTGAGCCGGATCCTTCCCATTGGTTTTATAGGTATCATTACCGCGGGAATGCTCGCGGCGTTTATGTCCACTCATGATAGTTACCTCTTATGCTGGAGTTCCGTACTGACCCAGGATGTGGTCGCCCCATGTTTCAAAAAAGAATTATCATCGAAAGCACGTCTGCTGCTGACAAGAATATTTATAATAGCTATTGGTATTTTCATTTTGGTTTGGGGGCTTTGGTATGATTTAGGCCAGGATTTATGGGATTACATGGCAATCTCCGGGGCCATCTATTTTACAGGGGCCATTGCCCTGTTGGTCTTCGGCCTTTACTGGAAACGAGCAAGCAAAGTCGGCGCATATTTGGCTTTGATATGTGGTTTTGGCGCCCTCCTGGGATTAAAACCAATCCAGGCAGTCTTTGGCATGAACGTATCAACCGAGATTGTAGGCCTTACCGTCATAGCCCTTTCAATATTGGCAATGGTAGTCGGCTCTCTTTTATTTCCGCAGAACCACACATATTCTTCAAGCTAAGGAGTAACAAAATATGAATTTTTGGATTAACTTTTGGACAGCTTTTTTTATTGTAAGTCTTGTTCTTTTTGCGGGGCTTGCGGTAGTCGTTACCATTGGCGGTTTTTTCAACATTCGTTCTCTGTTCAAAAACCTTTCAGGGCAATCCGAACAATCGGAGCAAGGCGCCGTCGAGGAAAATAGCCCGGGGCAATAATAAGGTTCCCTAATGAACAGGCGCGAAAGATTGATGGCTACGTTGTGCGGTAAACCGGTTGACCGGCCCGCGGTTAATTTCTATGAAATAGGCGGATTCAAGGTTGACCCCTCTGATTCAGATGAATTTAATATCTATAATGACCCATCCTGGAAGCCGCTGCTTGAGCTTGCCGAGCAGCAATCAGACCTTATTCGTATGCGCAGCCCCGTCAAGTCGCGCTCCCACGAAGTGACATCTGATACATCTGACAGCGGAAGTTGCCGCGATGAATTCTTCAAGACCGGAACTTATACCGAAAAAGGCTGTCGTTTCACATTCACAAATTTGAAAATCGGCTCTCGCGATATGACATCGCTCTCGCGCCGCAGTCCCGAAGTCGATACCGTCTGGACGGTGGAGCACCTTCTCAAAAGCCCGGATGATGTTGCGGCCTATTTGGAACTGCCTGATGAAGTATTTGCAGAGGATGTCGATGTTACTCACCTTATAGAAGAAGACAAAGAGCTGGGCGATAGTGGTATTATAATGGTCGATACCGAAGACCCGATTTGCGCTGCTGCCTCTTTGTTCAGTATGGAAGACTTTACTGTAATCGCATTGACCAAGCAGAAGCTCTTCCATCGTTTGCTCGAAAAACTCTCGGTACATATTCAGGCCAGAACCGAAAGAGTAGCCGAAGCATTCCCCGGCCATTTATGGCGTATATACGGGCCCGAATATGCTACGGAACCTTACCTGCCGCCTGATCTTTTCAAAGAGTATGTAGTCCGTTACACCGGGCCAATGGTAGAGGCCATCCAAAGCCACGGCGGTTTTGCCAGATTTCATTGTCACGGCCGAATTCGCGCCGTTCTTGATTACATTATGGAGATGAATCCGACAGCCATTGACCCAATCGAGCCGCC
>CBDURK010000007.1:0-19051 GCA_965369645.1 uncultured bacterium
CCCATTAAATCTTGTGAGGAGTGAAGTGTATCTTAAGTTTCGCTTCACAGACCACGGAGTTTTTCTATTTGTGCTTTGAGCTTTTTATTTTCCTCAGCAAGTTTTGCGTTTTGTTCCAGAACAGAATCAAAAACGCTTTGCACCTGATTTCTTACGTTTTGTTGGGACTTCTGTTTCCAACTCTCTGTTTCCTTAACACATTCGGCAAGCAGTTTATCCTGCTTTTTGCTCTCTTTATTATACAGCTCTTTTAATCTTTCGATTTCCTTATTACGCAGGTCTAATTCTTTTTTTAATTTCGTATTTTCCACCGATATTAACCTGCTCATTTTCGCACTGGGTATTTCCGGCTGTCCACAGCCCGCAATCGAGATAACAGCAATGCCAACTGCCAAAACAAATATTTCCCGAGCGCCTCTTTTCATTCTTGTTATCCTTGTTAAATAATTGAACTATTCGAAAAGTACTTTCAATTTTTCTTTATCAGCCATCGCGATTTGGCTCTGGTCTGTCCAGACAGCCAATTCGAGACTATTTCTACAGTGACAGTCATCACAAATAAGTTCGCGATCGCTTGCCAAAACGGCCTTTATAAGTTCCAGACAATTACACGTTGCCACCTGGAGATTGCCGATTATCTCTTTGAGCAGGGTCTGTTTGTTCTTCTGGGCCTCGTGCGGCTTCCAACAGTCATAATCACTGGCTAAGGCAATCAGGACGTAGCAGATTTGTGCCTCTCTGGCCAGTTTCGCTTCCGGCATAGCAGTCATACCAATTAAATCAGCTCCCCAGCTTTGGTGCATAAGCGATTCGGCCCTTGTTGAAAACTGCGGCCCTTCCATACATACGTATGTGCCTTTCGGATGTGTCTTTATATCGATACCTTTGGCCGTTTCGATAAGTATCTCTCGCACTCTCCCACAAACCGGCTGAGCCATCTCGCAGTGCACCGCACCAAAATCCTTGAAAAAGCTGTTTTCCCGCTTGAATGTCTTGTCAATAAACTGGTCAACAATAATCAGATTTCCGGGGGCGATTTCCTCCTGAAGCGATCCAACCGCCCCACTGCTTAGTACTGTATGGACGCCGAGTTTCTTCAAAGCGAAAATATTAGCCGCAAATGGTACCTCGCTCGGCGAAAATCTATGCCCTTTGCCGTGACGATTTAAAAATGCAACTCGCTTTTGCCCTATCCTGCCGACCATAATAGAGGTGCTCGGCTTGCCGAAAGGCGTATCAATATCATAAAACTCCGCATCCATGATGTGCTCAGCCAGCGCATCGCCTAATCCCGTACCACCAATTATTCCAACCAACTCTTCTGCCATAATCTTTTGCTCCTTTATTCCAATTGCAGATTATAGTAATTTTTTTCTCTCTCATTTACAATTATTTTATCGTCTCAATTCTATAATCTCACTACAAAGCAAATTCCTAACAGTCTAAAAATGTCTTGAACAAACTGACATAATTGGCATAATAGCATATTGTATCTAAAATGAATTTAATTATTGGAGATTTGGTTACATGGATTTAATCATTACTGTAAAAGAAATCAACGGCCACTGCCCGACATATAAAGAAGGAGATTCCTTTACCCTTAAGGCAGGCTATCAGCTTGTAAGCGACACCCCTGTCTGCATGCATGGCCTGGCTTCTCTAATGCCTTATTATAATGCTCTGCGTGTCTCTGAACCTTCGCAATGGGGCCTGGACGGCAAGGAAGATAAAACCAAAGCCTACATTCACTGCCCCGACCCGTGTGAATACACACGCGGCGGCACAGTAATCTTTGAAATAACCAAAATCAAATAATCTCCATACCCGTTCCAAGCGAGGCCGAAGTCGCCAAACGTGTTTCTGTTGGGAGCCGCCAAGATAGGAATCTGTTTGCAATGTCATTTTCATTTTAAAGGGCCTATGCCGAATCAATCAGCATAGGCCCCGATTTAATACATATCTTCAATATCATCCACACAATTTTAATTGCGGGTCAAGCCATACGGCTTATTAGTGCCGGCGCTATTCATTTAGCCCATCCTCATGTCTAAAGAAAGTATTGATTTGCTTTGAATTTATTATGAAAGTATAGCATTTTTTCTATCCAGAATCAAGCCAAAGGCCTTTGCGTTCAACCATTAATTTTTTAGGCACTATTGTTAACTGATTAAGTAGTCTGAATAACTAATAGTCCTATGCCATATATGTCTTTTTTGCCATCTTAAGCAGTATTCTTCTTTCCCTATGCACTCATATTACCTTATTTAACATGCTATTAACTCATATATTTTGCTTTTTTCGTCTATCTTCCGCGTTTTTGGGGAAATATTGGCGTATCACTTCTATTAAGTCCGTTAATATCTTTATTTATGAGGAGCTAACAATACGTCGATTTCAAAACGCTTAAAATGGAAAACCTTAATAGTCTGAATAACTAAATGTCCATACGATAATTTATTTGCCAAAAGGGTTTTGTTGTCGTATAATAAAGTAGATTTGAAATGAAAGCAGTAAAGGGAAAACTCTTATGGGAAAGATGAAAGAAGCACAAAAGCTCCCTCCCGTAGAGCAATTAAGGGGGAGAACACTCGGTAGAATTCTAATAAAAATGGGTGTTCTGAGCAGGAATAAAGTTCATGAATGCTTGAAAATCCAGAGCCAGAGGCAAGGCGTACAAATAGGCCAGATTTTTCTCGAACTTGGATTGATCGATGATTTCCAACTTCAAATGGCACTTGCCGCCCAACGCGGGATGGAATACATGAGCCTGGATGGTATTGACATCCCTTCTGATGTGGTTGAGAAGGTACCGGCTCAAATGGCCAAGACATACCACATCGTACCAATAGAATATAACCAGCAAAAAAACGAATTGATTGTTGCCCTTGACAGCCCCGATAACTTCAGAGCCACCGATGACCTCAGCACACTGATGGGTTTTAAGGTTACCGCCAAGATAACCGACCGTGACGCGCTGGAAAGCGCCCTGACTAAATATTACGAGACAGAAGACGAAAACATCAACGAGCTGATAGATGAAATACAAGGCGACAGCTTCCTTTCGGAATTTGAGGGCAGAAATCAAAGTATTGACCTTGATGAATTGAAGGAACTATCCGAGTCAAATCCAGTAAAAAAACTCCTTAACCTTGTTTTACTACAGGCAATTCGTGACAAGGCCTCGGACATTCATTTTGAGCCGTTTGAAAATGAGTACAAGATGCGTTATCGCATCGATGGCGTACTCTATGAAATGATTCCTCCACCAAAATATATTGCCGCGGCTCTCAGCTCACGTATAAAGGTCATGGCAAATCTGGACATCGCTGAAAGACGTCTTCCGCAGGACGGCCGAATATCACTGACTGTCCAGAACAATCCAATCGACTTGCGTGTCAGTGTTCTACCAACAATGTTCGGAGAAAGCGTTGTATTGCGTGTCCTTGACAGGACCCAGGCAAGCTTTGATTTGGGTGCACTTGGGCTGAGGCCTGATGACCATGAATTAGTCCGCAAACTTATTCGCAAACCTAATGGTATTATAATTGTTACAGGCCCCACGGGATGCGGCAAAACCACAACCCTTTATTCGGCCTTGAATGAGCTAAACGATATTGAGACTAAAATAATTACCACTGAAGACCCTGTAGAATACGATGTTGATGGTCTTATTCAAGTCCAAATGAACCCGTCTATCGGCTTGACATTCGCAAGGTGCCTTCGTTCAATTCTGCGTCAGGACCCCGATATTTTATTAGTCGGAGAGATTCGTGACCTTGAGACGGCGGAAATTGCCGCGCAGGCATCACTGACAGGCCACGTAGTGTTCACCACCCTGCATACAACCGATGCACCAAGCTCGATAGCACGACTTTTGGATTTGGGGGTGGAGCCGTTTCTTCTTACCGCCACTATCGAAGGCATCGTGTCCCAGCGATTATTGAGAAAAATATGCGAAAACTGCAAAACAGCATTCGAGCCAAGCGAAGCGCAGCTAATGGAGTTACAACTTACGCCGGATGATGTTAAGGATAAAAAGTTTTATTACGGCCGCGGCTGCAGCAAATGCAACGGCACCGGCTATAGAGGCCGAATTGGTGCTTTTGAGATTATGATATTCAATGATGAAATAAGAGACCTGATTATGAATTCGGCTTCAACTGCGGTGCTTCGTGCAGCCAGCCAGAAAAACGGCATGAGATTGCTGCGCGATAACGGTCTGTCTGCAATGTTCGACGGCATTACCACCATAGATGAGGTCGTAAAAGAAACAATAATGGAAGAAATATAGAAAAGGACTAAATGTATCTGAATCGGGACTTGACCGTTAATAGTTGATACATAGGAGGTATTTAAGATGCCGGTTTTCCAATATTCAGCACTGGACACACAGGGCGTAGAGATAAAAGATGAGGTAGAAGCCCTTAGCCAAAAGGAAGCAATAAGCAAGATACGCAACATGGGGTATTTTCCCACGAAGGTTCGTGAGCGTGGTGCAGTCAAAAAAGGAGGAAAAAGGACCGCAGCAAAAAAAACTCGCAGGCGAGGTTCCGGCGGCAAGGTAAAAGTCAAATTTATAACCCAGTTTGCACGACAGCTTTCAACACTCCAGGATGCAGGCCTGCCCATTCTACGCTCTTTGAGGATTCTCGAAGAACAGCAAAAGGGAACATTCAAGAAGGTTATCGGTTATGTTGCCGATGATATCGAAGGCGGATCCACCCTTTCGGAAGCAATGGCCAGATACCCCAAGACCTTTGACCGGCTGTTTACCGGTATGGTAGCGGCAGGTGAGACTGGCGGTGTGCTGGATTTGATATTGGGTCGTGTGGCCGACTTTATGGAAAAGGCCGAGAAACTCAAATCAAGAGTTAAAAGTGCAATGGTTTATCCTCTGGTGGTTTTGTGCGCGGCTTTCGGCATCCTTCTGGGGTTGATGAAATATGTTATACCTTCGTTTAAGTCTGTGCTCGAAGAGATGGTGTCAGGTGAGCTGAACCCCGTAACAACCACAGTACTCGGTGTAAGTAACTGGATCGCAACACAATATGGCTGGGCGATTATATTAGCATTTCCAGTTGGTTTTATGTTTCTACTCAGAATCGTACGGAGGTTTAAAATGGGCAGATATGTTCTGGATGCCATCAAATTGAAGCTTCCGGTTATGGGCCAGCTTACCAATAGAGTTTCGGTCACAAGATGGACGAGAACGCTTGGCACATTGATTAGTGCCGGCGTGCCTATTCTGGATGCCATTACCGTTACGCGTGATACTGCGGGAAATGAAGTCTTTTCCAACATGCTCAATAATGTTCACAATTCCATCAGACAGGGCGACACCTTCGCCGGCCCGTTACGGCAGTCCAAAACCGTTGACTTAATCGTAGCCAACATGGTCGCCGTTGGTGAGGAAACAGGTGACCTCGACAAAATGCTTCTGAAAATTGCGGACAACTTCGATGAGCAGGTTGATGTGCTTGTCGCCTCATTAATGTCGATGCTTGAGCCTATTATGATTATTGTGCTCGGCGGAGTCGTTATGCTTATCGTTCTGGCGGTATTTTTACCAATGATTCAGGTTATCACGAGCTTAGGCTCGCAGTAATAAAAACTGTACTAACAAAATAAGAAAAAGATTTAGCTAAAATGGTAAGGAGAAAAAAATGAAGTCAATCTTAAAACAGTCCAGCAGGAAAAAGGCATTTACTATTATTGAACTGCTAACGGTTATGAGTATTATTGTAATCCTCATAGGCGTTCTTGTGCCGGCGTTGAATAACGTCAGGAGGTATGCCAAGAAGGTACAACAAAAGGCTCAATTCCATAGCATCGGAGCTGCCATTGAACTTTTCAGTAACGAGAACGATGGATATCCACCTTCCACCGCCTCGGATGGAGCCGGTCAACCCTACTGTGGTGCGATGAAGCTTTGCGAAGCAATGATGGGACGGGACTTGTTGGGCTTTCACCCTGATTCGGTCTTCAGAGCAGATGGTATGGACTCAACAAGCACAAGGAATATATACCTGCCTACTCAAAATAATTTAAGATCCAGAATGGGGCCGTTCTTGCAATTCAACAATGCCAACGCATACAGATTAGGAGCAGATATATACGGCCTCGGACAGACAGCTCCTTTTCAGGAGAATTCTTTTGTTCTATGTGATGCATATACACGTAACATGAGAACCGGCATAAAGACAGGTATGCCCATACTTTACTATAAGGCAGATACATCGAACAACCTGCATGATCCTAACCTCGCCCCAACACCGACAGACAGCATGGGTAATATCTACAATTACTGGGACAATCACGCACTGGTCAATCTCGGCAAGCCATGGGAAGATCCAGGCAACGCATCGTCAATTAGCCTTGCGAACCCGGCAAGGTTCTATAGAAATACAAGGAATAATCTGATTACCACGGTACGCCGACCTTACAGGACTGACTCTTATATTCTGATTTCAGCAGGATTTGATGGTGAATACGGTACGGCTGACGACATCTGTAATTTTGAGTGGAAATACCGAGAATGACGGCTTCGGAGAGAAGATGATGAAGAGTTTGAGTGTTTAGTTTGTTAGTTATGTGAAGATTCTTCACTTCGCTCAGATTGATAAAATGATCAATTGGAGTTCGCAATAGTGCAGTATTGTGTTTTTGATTAGTTTCATAAGCATATAAAAAGAGGGAATAACTGTGAAGCGAAAAAGGACAGGATTTACAATTGTTGAGTTGTTAGCGGCTCTTGGGATAATCGCGTTGATGGTCAGTCTTCTTATCCCTGCTTTAAATGTGGTACGCAATAAAGCAAAAGAGACAAAGCAAAGGGCTCAGTTTATGACAATAAATCTGGCTCTGACGACCTTTAAGAACGACTATGGCGACTACCCCGGCTCTGACTGGTCATTGAGCAGCGATTACTGCGGCTCTCAGAAGCTCTCAGAAGCTCTTATAGGCTGGGACCTGCTGGGATTCCATCCAAAATCAGATTTCAGGTCTAACGGGCGTAACGACAACTTAGAATATATATACGATGCCAACGATTCCGTTTACTTTGACCAGAGAAAAGGCCCCTATCTGGAGCTTGCAACCACCAATGCTTTCAGGTTAGGTAACCTCTCAGCTTTTTACCCTGGTTTGTATAATAATACTGCACCTTTGGCACCGAATACTTTTGTTCTTTGCGATGTATTCGGTAAAAATAAAATAACGCTCTCCAATGGCAAGACAGCCAAGGCGGGAGCTCCAATCCTTTATTACAGAGCAAACGCCCACGGAAAAACAATATATGAAATTTACAATGCTCTGGATAATGACGCCATTGTTAATGTAAAACAAACAGCGGATGCCAAGATTCATCCCCTGGCAAACCCAGGGGGCAATTATCAGTATTTTTACAATTATATCTTGAATCCGAAGATAACCGCGAGACCCTGGCCTTACAGGCCGGATTCTTATATATTGATTTCCGCGGGGGCAGATGGTCTTTACGGGACAGACGATGATATTCGCAACTTTGGCAATTAAGCCCTCCATCCACACCCGATCGAGCAAAATAAAGCTATGAAAAGGTATAAATACAAGTGTGGCATAACCCTTGTCGAGATATTAGTTGTGGTCGCTATAATCGCGATGCTGGCTACAATGGTAATCGGTATCGCTTCTCGCATTAATGATCAGTCCAAAGAAAGAGGCCTTGAATCTACCTTTACACTACTGGAATCCGCCTTGCAGGAATATTGCGAGGGCACAGGCAAATTTCCCGAACAGCCTGAAAAGAATTACGCAAATGCACTTATACATTCGGAATACCTCTATAGAGAGCTTAACCTGATACCGGAGTCCCGGAAGATATTGGGAAGAATCACCAAATCCCTGGTAAAGAACGAATACGGAACTTTTGATACCCCACCGGAGATATATGACCCGTGGGGGATAGTAATGGATTATATATATATCGCCGGAGACAACTTTCCGGAACTGGTATCGGCCGGGCCTGACAAAATTTTCGGCACTGCCGATGACATAAGCAACAAATAATAATTGGTAAACAATGTAAATTATGAATAATGGGCAGATTGCCATAATAACCAAAATTCGGCCTGTCCTGGTAATGCTATGAAATATAAACCACAAACTAAAACCGGCTTCACTTTGACAGAGATGGTAGTTGTTCTTGCAACCATGTCGTTGCTTGTCGCTTTTGGTTTACCGGTTATACGAATGATTCGTGAATCGCTCGAATCCAAGACCGGCGGTATAAGCATGATAAGCGCAGCTATGTCCAGCGCCCGTGCTATCGCTGCAAAGGAACAGCATTATGCCGGAATAAGGTTTCAGCGAGATTCAAATGGCAGACAATATATGATTTTTATAATACACGATTTCGAAAAAACAGGCTTGAATCCCGGCTTTCGGGCAGTCCGAAATCTCAAGCCAACAAAACTGCCTGATAGTATGGGTGTAATGGATTCAATGGTCAGAATTAATCACGGTACAAATTGGACTGATGCTGAAGAACTTCTCGACGAACCGCTTAATGCGGCCTATCTCGATGACACAAATCCGCAGAATTTAGGGCCGGACCAAAAGAACATGTATATTACAGATACGTCCAGCTTTTCGATTGTTTTTTCGCCGAACGGCAAGCTCGTAATGCGCGATGTTCGCGTAAGAAACAAAGATGGAATTTACCAGCCTGACAACGGGTTGCCCAATAAAATATCAATGGATAGCATATTTAATTCACCTCAGAATATAACAACGTACGAGGCGGGTAAATTCATCCAGGATGATTATGCGGAGCTTGGTCTGGGTGCGGAATCGAGCAGAAACAGTTTCGTTATATATGACAAAATACGTTTTGATAAACTAAACGCCATCGAAAGATTTAATTATTTAAGCAGCCTGGAACCGGTCTATATAAATCCATATACGGGAACTATAATCTCAACGGATTGATGAGCTTATGAGAAATACACGAAAATATAGAGGTTTTTCTCTTATCGAAGTTTTGTTAGCTGTCAGCACGCTTGCTATTGGGATGATTTTCATAGGCGGCACTTTTTTCACCGGTATCTATTTTGCGACTATATCCACAGAGCGAACTATCGCGGCGGTAGCAGCCGATGAAGCCTTTGTAAAAATCAGATTGTACGGAATTAATCTGACCGACTCTAATTTAGCATTTGACCAACTGACACCATTGGAAGCATTAAACACAATTGCTGCCGAAGAATTTGCATATCCTTCGATAGCAAGTCTGACTGAGAAACAGTATTACTGGTCTGCGTTGTGCAGACAGGTTGGCTCTGACCCGGCCAACCGGCTTGTACAGGTAACGGTGTTTGTCAGCAGAAAAGTAGGCAATAGCACAATGTATCCGGGCGGTTCTCAAAAGCCTGCGCCTATCAAAGTCGATGTTTCAACTATTGCCGGGGCAGGTAATGAAAATAAACTTACCATAAGTGTCGCAGGCGAGGAAATATTTATAAATAGCGGTAGTACCATTGCAGACAACCAGACGGGCCGGCTTTATCGAGTCTGGCAACGTGACCCGGCCTTTCCCAATATAATCGTGCTCGACAGACCCTGGATGGAAGAGCCGAACAGCTCGGTATGGGTAGTACCGCCACCAGTCGGCGGCGGCAGGTATCCCTGTATAGTAATATATCAAAAGGTAATCAGATTTTGAATTGTGGATTACACAGATTATAAGCTAATAACTGTTTCTGTGAACTATGAATTACGAAACCCGAAACAATAAAGCCTTTACTTTAATTGAGCTTCTCGTAGCTATGGGCATCCTTGCTATAGTTATGGCGTTTTCGAGCATCATTTTCAAGGTCAGTATCGGGGCCCATCGCACTGCAATCGCAAATGCCGAAATTATGCAAAAACTGCGGGCTATTACCGACCAACTCAACACAGATTTCAAAGGTCTTAGAAAAGACGGGGAAATCTTTGTGGTCTGGGTGGCCAAGCCCCTGACTGCCACTGATTATAAAGATAACGACCTTGATGGATACGAGAGATTCGACCGGATAATGTTTTTTGCCGACGGTGATTTTCAATCTTACAAACCTCCCAGGATCCGGGGTAATATTGCAAGAATCTGTTATATGATCGCAAAGAAAGGTAATGTCAGTGCCGAAGGTCAAGACAGAAACAAGCGGGTGCTTGCGAGAAACCTCCATATATTAACGGCCGATCCGAGTCTTACCGATTTCCCCGACTTCGATAGTTTCAGTGATACACAATGGTACGAATGGAATAACCGATACGAATACGACAAGATATCTTTAAATGGTTGGAAGAATATTTCGTGGCAGAACAAAAAGGATATGCTCGCCGCCACAAGTGATATTCAGGTCGCTGACAGCAGTGTAAGCATGGCAATAAGAGGAGTAAATGTTGAGCCGGCGGACGCGAATTCAATTCATATGCTTTTGTGTGAGGGTGTGAGCGAATTCAAGATTCAGGGTTGGTATGACGCCCAGCAGCAATGGATACCGGAAGTTGACCCGGATGGTAATGGCAATTTGTCGGACACGCATTTTTTCCTGAACGAGCCAAATAATGTTCCCGGCGTGCTGTATAACTCCTCTCGCGAAATCATAAATATTAATAACATTGATTACCCTGGGGATCAGATAGATGAGGATCATTTTAACGCTATCCCCGGGCTTGGACGGGCACTTAAGTTCACTTTCACGTTATTTGATTCCAGAGATATTATCAAAAACGGTATGACTTTTACGCATACTGTCTATTTAGACAAGTAATTTGACAAGAATGAGAACGGTAAACAAGAAATTTCGCAAGTGTACTTTTTCCGCCGGTTCGGCTCTTATCCTGGCGGTGGTTCTGACCAGTCTTTTAGCTATCGTAGGCGTGATGTTTGTTCTGGTTACCCGTATTGACAAAATAGCAACCTCGGCAATATCAGTCCGTAAAGAACTGGACTTTGCGGTTGAAACAGTCATCACAAAGATATCACAGGAATTAGCTTTAGATATCCCCGGCGAAGGAGCCGAATACCAGGACTATCCAGGCCCTGAGGATCCATGGCTGGCGAGTCTTGAGCCGTATCAATCCGGAAATGATTATTACTGGCGGCAGATAAGCGATGTTACAGGATATTTAGCCGGCTACAGCACCGACATACAGGCAGAGGTCATAAGTGAGTATGGAGTTATAGCCGATTTCAACAATCTAACTGCTAATGCCGACGCCGACGGCGATGGCGTTGGTGATTCAAAGTGGATTAATCTTGCCGATATAACTTCCGGCAAAGGCAAACCAATTTATGCCGCCATCAGAATCATTGACCATGGGGCAATGTTAAATGTTAATACGGCTTATAAGTTTGACCTTAACGATCCTAATGTAACTCTACCTGACATTAACGGCTCAGGCCAAATGCAGATAAATCTCATGGCTTTAGCCGAAAGAGATACTGCGCTGGCAGACTCGGCAGAAGAGACAAATTTGCTCAACGCAAGAGCAAATAACGGCGTTGATATTGACCCATTTGATTTGCTTAAGTACGAACAGGATGTTATCTGGAGCTATGGCGAACCAAACGATGTTTATACACCTTTCGATATCTCGGATGAGCTTGAATTTCGTAACAGATTTCTGTTGAACCATATCGGGATAGATACACGACTCGAAGACTGGAGCGTTGAGTTCAGAAACAATACTCTGTCCACGCCTTTAACATCCGGAGGACGCCCGTTAGATATGTGGTTCAAAAGGGCCTATGATGACGGCGGTATTGACCCGAACTATGCGTATCGTCATATTGCAACAACCTACAATATGGACCGAATTATTAATCCGGCCGGGTCAACACTCAATAATGGGAAGATGATTAATGTTAATATGGCGGATGTCAGCTTATTATATGAAGCGATAAGTGCAGGGCTTCGAGACGCCGACCCCAATTTCAAAGTTGTTGATACAAATGACCTGGCCGCTCAGTTAGCGGTCAATATAATTGACCATCGGGATTATGATACGGATTTAACTTATTTACCGATTGGGTCCGAGACTTATTACGGATTCGAGGCTCAGCCGTTTATAAGTGAGATGGCATTCAGTATCAGCGGGACAGGTGCAGATGATTCAGCGAATAATGAATTTGCGATTGAGCTTTATAATCCGTTTGATGTAGATATTCCCTTAGGCAATTTCCGACTGGAGATTCGCGATCCAAGTGGTGATGTCGTAACGGCGATAAATCTGTCCGGCTACGGCATATCGGACGGAAGCCGCTTTGTAGTAACCAACAACTCTGCTGCTTCGAGCGGCTTTGGCGTTACCAATCTGATGAGAACCGGCGGGGGCAAAGAAGACTCTAATCTGGTGCTGGCAACATATCTTCCTTTGGATACTGATCCGCCTACTTATGCTTTGAATGAAAGATATGACATTTATCTTCTCAGGACGACATCAGTGGAAGATATTTATCTCGACAAACAGCAAAACCAGGATGAGTGGTTTAACTGGGACACCGTTAAAGGAACGAGACAGTCTTATAGCAGAGCCGACGACAATTGGAACGTGGTATATCAGGATTTTCAGTCTGCTACCGAGACACTGGGCGGAGCAAATGGAACTGGCGGAGATCGAAAAAACTACAACCTTACTAACTCCGTGGGTCCTTTCGTTACCATAGGTGATATAACAAGAGCCCTTAAGCTGGGCCCCAGCGCCGATCCCTGCGATATGATCGGCATGAAACTTTCGTCCGAGCCCAGCGAAGAGAACATCCGGGTTGATTTACTGAATCCGGCCTTTGTGAATATTTTCCAGTATCTGACAGTCATCGACCCCACATCCCACGGCCATGGAACGTATGAAACGAGAATAAAAGGCCGGATAAATATCAATACCGCTCCGTCATTTGTGATAGAGCAACTGCCATGGATGCATGCTGCAATCGCCCAGGAAATAGTTTCGTATCGAGATACTACAGCCAAAGGTTTTGAAAGTACCGCCGAACTGATGCAGGTTCCACTGATGGGATACTACGCTTATGACCCGTTGTATAGACTCGTCGACTTGGAACGATTTCCAGACCTTACACCGAGTGACGGAGCAGTGAGCGATTTCGAAGAGAGAGATGTGATTTTCTCACGGATTAGCAATCTCGTTACTGTACGAAGCGATGTTTTTACCGCTTATATTCTCGTTCGTATCGGTGTCGATGGCCCACAAAGAAGAGTAATAGCCATACTCGACAGAAGCCAGGTCAACTCTACCGACGATAGAGTGAAAATCATTGCGTTACATCCGGTTCCCGATCCCAGATGATTGTAATTCTAAGACTTTAGAAGTTCTAAAATCTCAGGATGCACTTTTTCGTTGGCCGCTATCATTGGAAATGGCTGAGTTTCGTAGTTTTCCAAATCGACAGGATAGATTTTTTTCCCCTGCCAATCCGTAATTACAGCACCGGCGGCCTCGGCGATCAGAGTCCCTGCTGCAATATCCCACAGCTTCGGGTCAAATACAATAGTGCCTACAAGCCCGCCGTTTGCCACGTATGACAACTGCAGAGCGGTTGTGCCCAAATTGCGGAATCTTGTCCGTTTCATAATTTCACACGTCCAGGAAGGCACACCCTTGTCAAAATGACTATCAAGGCCAACACTTGAAAACTTATCCATCTCTGCAACGCCTGCAGTTATTCTCCTGTTGTTCAACTGTGCGTCACCGCCTTTGACAGCGGTGTACATTGAGTCCGTAGCCGGCTCGAAAATCACGCCGATAATCGGCTCTCCTTCATAGAGCACTGCAATACTGACGGTAAATAAAAGCATGTGGTGAGCAAAATTGTTTGTTCCGTCAATAGGATCGATAACCCACCAGAACTGTCTGTCGCCTCGCGGAGACTGCTTGAATATTTTACCCTGTTCGCCCTCCTCCGCGATAAAACCATGGTCGGGATAGTTCTCCTTGATCCTATCGATGATTATTTTCTGGCATCGGGCATCGGCCTGGGTTACCAGTTCGTTGGAATTCTTAATTGATGTTTTGATGAAATTGATTTCTTCCATAGCGCACTGCCCGGCCAGTCGCGCCGAGACGATAGCTGTCTCCAGCATTCTGCTTAAATCTCTCTGTTCTAATGGCATATTCGTATCTCGTATTTCAATAGTCTGTTATTTATTCTCTGTTTGGTCTTCTGAAGTCCGACTCTGAGCTTGACGTAATCATCATTTTGTTCTATTGTAGCGAAGTTATGCACACAAGCCAACAGGTAAATAAGACAAAAATTTTCAGCCGGGCATCATCTCGTCAGCGGTTGACAGCAGCAGTTATATGCCTGGCGGTGGCTGGTTTCTTCGTTTTTTTCGCCTTGGCGGGACATTATAACATCGACATGGGACGGTGGCTTGGGTATTGCGGCTTCAAGCAAAAACATGGGCTGCCTTGTCCAACGTGCGGAATGACAACCGCAACACTCGCTTTCTCCCAGGGCAAAATATCCGAAGCATTTTATATCCAACCTGCATGTACCTTATTATGCTGCGTGCTGGTCCTTGTCGTATTGTTAGCTTTTGTTACTGCTGTTTTCGGGAAACATTTCCACTTTATAGAGCGTTTTTTTAACGAAGTCAAAGTAAGGTACATTATTCTGGCTCTGATAGTCATTATCGTTGCCGGCTGGGCAGTAACTCTGGCTCAAGCACTGGTGGTAAGTAAAAGTTTTCGATAAGAGTAAGCACCCTCCGAGGATTGCCTTTCATTAGATATTTGAGGGAGATTACCGCACAAAGTTTTGCGATTTACTTTGATAACCACAAGCTATACAGAAATCTCAACTTGCCGTCTCGGTAGTTGAGTTAAGACAAAACCACTCTAATAAAACGCCGTGAAAATTATAAAAGAAGGCGTTGGTCAGGACCTCAAGATAGGTCCTAAATCCTCCATTTCCTTCTGTGCTTCTTTCTTCCTGCCCTTTTGCTTACCTCTCATGGCGTTTATTTTATCATTAGCCTTGTCCTGCAAGGCGCCAGGCTGACGGGATTTATCGAGCATTTCCAGGAGGTTGATTTGACCGGAGTCATAAAGTCGCCACAGATGCTCATCAAGAAGCTGCATACCCAGCTTTTTGCCGGTTTGAATACTTGAATCAATTCTGTAAGTCTTGTTTTCACGGATAAGGTTGGCAATGGCAGGCGTTACAACCATAAACTCATAGGCCGCTACTCTTCCCCTGCCGGTTGCTAAAGGACAAAGTGCCTGGCTGAGAACCGCAATCAAATTACTGCTTAACTGTATGCGAATCTGTTCCTGCTGGTCCACAGGAAAAACATCAATCAATCTGGTAACTGTTCCTGCGGCGCTTGTAGTATGGACTGTAGCAAAAACAAGGTGGCCCGTCTCAGCGGCTCTAACGGCGGATTCGATTGTTTCCAAATCTCGCAATTCACCAACCAAAATCACGTCGGGGTCTTGTCTCAAAATACGTCTGAGGGCTTCGCCGAAGCTGGGCACATCCATGCCGACTGCACGCTGGTTAATAATAGATTTCTTGTGAGAGTGATAATATTCTATTGGTTCTTCAATAGTTATAATGTGGCGGTCAAGATTTTCGTTGATGTAGTTTATCATAGTAGCAAGCGTGGTTGTCTTGCCGCATCCGGTTGGCCCGGTAACCAGAAACATTCCTCGCGGCCGGCGACACAGAGCAGCACAAATCTTTGGTAAACCAATTTCCTCAAAGGTCATAATATTTGTCGGGATACGACGTAAGACTATCGAGAGATTGCCTTTCTGCCTAAAAACAGCTACACGAAATCTTGCCTGGTCACCATAAGCAAAACCATAGTCGGTTCCACCCTCTTCCTGAAGCTCCTGTTGATTTTTATCCGGGGTTATGCTTTTCATTAAAGCTGTAGTATCATCAGGTTCAAGCACCTTGGTTTCCAGAGACCTGAGCGAACCATCTATTCTCAACACAGGCGGTCGTCCAACAACAATATGTAAATCGGACGCACCCTGCGCAACACAGGCCTGGAGTAATCTATCCATATTAACGGTTGCCATTAAAAATCCTCTATAAATATATTGGGTTTAACTTACCGCCACACCTTCGGTCTGCGTTATTCTGACTACTTCGGCCGGCGTGGTTGTTCCTTTGAAAATTTTGAGTATTCCATCTTCCATCAGCGTGCTCATGCCGCTTGCTTTTGCAGCCTTTCTCAATTCGGTAGTAGGAGCCTTTGAAAAAGCCAGCTCTCTTATTTCGTTGTTCATTTCAAACATCTCGAAAATAGCGACACGTCCTTTATAGCCGGTATTCTGGCATTGACTACAACCGGCTCCTTTATAAACGTGTTCTTTTTCAAGTACTTCCGGGGTAATACCCAGCGACTGTAAATGATAGGGATCCGCATTTTCGTCAACTACCTTGCATTTTTTGCAGATAATCCTCACGAGTCTCTGTGCCATAATGGCCTGTATCGAGCTCGCTACAAGGAAGGGCTTGACGCCCATATCTATCAAACGTGTAATTGCGCTCGGGGCATCATTTGTGTGTAAAGTACTGAAAACAAGGTGTCCTGTAAGTGCTGCCTGAATTGCGATATCCGCAACGACACCGTCACGAATTTCGCCGATGAGTATGATATTAGGGGCCTGCCGCAACATTGCTCTTAGTATTTTGTCAAAGGTCAAATCGATATCTTCCTTGACCTGACACTGATTCATTCCGTCGAAGTTGTATTCTACAGGGTCTTCGGCAGTAATGATTTTTTTATCCGGTTTATTAAGCTCCTGCAAAGCGGCGTATAGAGTTGTTGTTTTGCCGCTACCGGTGGGGCCTGTTACCAGAAAGATGCCGTTCGGTCTTTTAATTATCCTTTGAAACCGTTTATAATTGTTCTGCTCAAAGCCCAGTGACTCGATACCAATGTTGACCGCGTCGGGGCGTAAGATTCGGAGTACCACACTTGGGCCGTGGTTTCCAGGCAGAGACGAAACACGGAAATCAATATCCTGCCCTCCTATATTCCGCTTAATACGACCATCCTGAGGTAATCTTTTTTCGGCAATGTCCATACCTGACAGAATCTTAAAACGTGTTACCAGCGGCGCCTGCATACTCTTGGGAATATTGTCCCTCTCCAGACAAACTCCATCAACGCGATATCTTACGCGTACTCTATCCGACATTGGTTCAACATGTATATCGCTGGCCCGCATATAATATGCATTGTCAATTATCAGGTTTACCAGCCTGATAATCGGGGCGTCATCATCTCCCGCTGCGCCCTGGGCACGGAGTGCTTCGGCCTGCAACTCTTGACCAACCTCGGCAAGCTCTGCAGCAGTTGCGTCGATGCTGTGTTTGAGCCTGTCGCTCTCTTCCTGTGAGGCATCGTCAACAGTATCCTCAAGAAAAGATCGGATCTTGGTAGGACTCGCAACTGAACATTCCAGCTCCATATTCAAACGGAATCGAATTGCATCCATCATCTCCAGGTCAAGCGGATCACTGATAACCAATCTCAATTTGCCGTTGTTCATACCGAGAGACAGGACGTTATGCCTTTTCATAAGCTCCTGAGGGATAAGCGTGGATGCGTCTGATGGAATTTGAGTCGTATCAAGATTTACGAATTGCAACTCAAACTGCTTGGCGATTGCCTTGGCCAGTGTATCTTCATCTATCAAGCCAAGTTCGAGCAACACCTGGCCGAGGCGTTTTTTGCTGGTTCTCGAAGTCTTAATAGCATTGATGAGAGCCTGCTTTTTTACAAGCCCTGCTTTGTATAATATTTCACCTAAACGTTTGCGTTGTTTTGCCATAGTCTCCTCAAAAATCCTGCAGAACCCCAGTACTGCTCTATTATAACATCTTCAAACCAGTTAGTCAAATATTCAATCTCAATCTGAGCATATTCAGAGCAGTTTGTGCCGCTCGAAGACGTATAGACCGCCTACCGTGAGAGAAGAGGCAACGCTTGGTATCACAGCTATTATCGGAATCTACACTGATATATACCAGTCCTACGGGTTTTTGTTCGGTTCCGCCGTCCGGTCCGGCTATGCCGGTTATGCCAATTGCAAAGTCTGTTCGGGCCTTCGTTCTGGCATTAAAGGCCATAGACTGAGCAACCTGCTCGCTGACAGCACCGTATTTTTCAATTAAATCGGCAGCTACGCCCAGTTCGCTGATTTTGGCGGCGTTGCTGTAAGTAATCCAGCCATGCGTGAAATATTTGCTTGCCCCTGGTATATCGGTTAGCAGCCCGGCTACGGTGCCGCCTGTGCAGGATTCGGCTACAGCTATAGTTTTTCCCTGCCGAGCTAATTTTTCGCCCACCACCTCTGCCAAACGCTGCTCTGCTGTACCGTAAACCAGTTCTCCGAGCTTATTACGGATTGTTTTTTCCTCCTTTTCCGCCATTTGAAGGGCGGTGTCTTTATCTCTGGAAGTTGCGATTATGTGCAGGGTAATTATTCCGTATTCGACGGTGCAGTTGACCAGTGGATTTCTACCTCGCCGACAAGCATCTCCAAGCAGTTCGGCAATTGTGGATTCACCTGCTCCGAAGCACCTTATTTTTCGCACGACTACAGCCTGTTCGCCGCTGAATCGCTGTAACTCCGGAAAAACTGATTCTGCAAACATTCTCTTCATTTCCGATGGCACGCCTGGGAAGGCAAAAATCAGTTTGTCATTTACTTCGGCCATAATACCCGGAGCAGTACCAAGACTGTTCTCGATTGGCTTTGTTCCGGTTGGTATGTACGCCTGAATCTTGTTCTTTTCAGACATCTGCAAATTTCGCTTCTTAAAATAATTCTCAAGCCTCTCCAGGAGGTCAGCCTGCAACTGCAACTCGGTTCCAAGGTAGCCGGCAAATGCCTGGCGGGTCAAATCGTCATCAGTCGGCCCCAGTCCGCCGGTAACCAGAACGATATCAGCATCAGCTACAGCCAAATTGAACGCACGTACAATTGCATCCACATCATCGCCGATAGTATAAGAACTGACAACAGGTATGCCGATTGAAATTAATTC